>JABDJT010000357.1 GCA_013003335.1 Verrucomicrobiales bacterium
CGGGTAAGGTTGAAGACCTCCGGAAAAAGCTGGGAGCGTGGCGCAAACGGACCGGTGCGAAAATGCCCGAGCTCAGGAAGGGTTGAAACGAATCAACAGGGTTGATTTGCCGAGCGTACCCTGTTGGATCGCTTTTCAGCAGAAAGGGGGATGTGGGCGCTGCGATGATTTCCGGGGAGGAAGTAGCGGCTGGCCCAGCGTATTAGGACGAGAGGATTCGGATAAAGGCGGAGAATTTTCGGAGTGCGGCGAATTACGGCGATGAGCAGCCTGAGATGATGCAAAAAATCCGGGGGAAACGGATGTTCATCCCGTACATAGTCAGCCCGGGCATCGACGAATTTGTCGACGAGGTCACCTACTTCCCCGAGCTCGAGGAAAAATTCGAGGAATCGCGCCGGACAATGGGGTTCAAGGATTGGGACGAACAGGTCGAGAAATTTCCGGCCTTCCTCGCAAACCAGTTCGATGTAGTGGCGCCGCGTTTTGACGCCCCGGAGTTGATCGGAGATCTCGTAAATTCGGGCGACGTTTGCGGAAGCCCGATACCTGGAATCGGTGTTCGTGAATACGTTTCCCATTTTGAGGAGGTGAAAATCGAGTTCGGTTCCCCGTTTTGTAACCCGGCCGGCCGCGATGGCGTTGGAGATTTCGGCGGCCAGACGGATGCGTGCTTCCCGGGTTGGAAGGGAGTCGACGACGCGGTCGAGGCACTCGCAGCCATGCATGATGACATCGATTTCGTGCCAGGTTTTCTCCGGGAGATCAAATCCGGCGCCGGTAACGAGAATGCGAAAATCGGCAGACAGTCGGCTGTATTCTTCGCGGACTTCGCTTTCCGGTGTCGGCATAATCCCGAGGTTACTGTCAGCGATTAATTTCGGGAACCTTTTTCAACGCCTGGAAATCCGGTGTTTCAGCCCGATTAGGTGCCGGATGGATTTCCGATTTGGAAGTTGGTTTGCGACCGGGTTTTTGGCGGGAGGAAAGGTGAACGAATGTGATTTCGCCGCCGAATCTTTCAACGATGTGGGCACCGTCCTTAATCGGAAAATCGGCGATGGTGAACTCGCGGCCGATGGGTTGGTCGAATGGGAGGATACGGGAAACCGTTGCTTTCGCGAGCGAGGCGCAATTGTTGTGAAACGGCTTGAAAGGTCCGGCGATCAGTGGGTCACGACTGGTGACGTGACGCAAAATACGGACTTGTTCCCGGGAGATTGGCGTGAACCACATGTGATTCAGGCATTCACGATACTCTGCCTGGGTGTAGAGCCAGTCATACAAATTGAAGGGGAACAGTCCATTGGTCAGCTTGTTTTTCACGTTCGCCGCTTCAATCATCGTGGCCCTCCGGTCCAGGAACCAGGGGGCGCGCGGGTCGAGAATAAAATCGCCCTGAGGATCACCGCCGATTTTCCGGATCCCGATTGCGAGATGGCCGGCATTTAATTCGCCATCGTCACGGTGCAGGTTCACTACCAGGAACTGGTGATTTGGATCGCGAGTTTGCGGTAACCCCATTCGAATGGTCCACCAGGCTCGAAACAGGGGATCGGATCCCGCTTCGCCGAGAAGGAGTGGTGTACCGCCCTCGATAAATAAGTCGCGATCCAGATCGATTAATTCTCCGATCGGATCATCGCGAAAATTTCCGTCCCAAAAGTGGCCGAGCAGGGCGGCAGCGAGTTGCTTGTCACAGGCTGATTTCGGTGCAGCCAGGCGGGTCGAAGGCGCTTCATGGTGAAGTGCAGGCTGACCCTTGGAACGGGTTTTGACCGCGGTGCGGCGCGTTACGCGGAATTGTGTGCCGTTGATCCGGTAGACTGCCCCATAGGCCCGCAGCATTACCGGGGGCAGATCAAAATTCACAGTCTCGGCAGCCTGCAACTTGCCGGTGAAAGACGGGAAGAAGCCCAGTCCGACCAGTATAGTATGAAACCAAAATCGGGAAAAAACTGAATTTGTCCGGACCATGCGGAATTCGGATATAAAACGGAGGAATCGGGAATCCGGCAAGGGAAAACCGGTCGCAGATCGGGTTCCAGCGGTTTATTTTTACGAAAATGTCAGACGAAACTGATTTTCAAACGGTCGGGCCAGCCCATGAAATCGCCGAGGACCGGGGGCGGGGATACCAGGTCAACGGCAGGCGGATCGCGGTGATTCGGCACGGCGGGGATTTGTTCGCCCTCGATGAGATGTGCACGCATGCCGACGCATCCCTGGCATTCGGCCCTGTGCAGGAAGGCCGTGTGATGTGTCCGTGGCATTACGCCGAGTTTGATTTGCAGACGGGCGAAGCCTGCACCGGACCTGCCTGCGAAGGGGTGAATACCTATCCGGTTCGCGAGCGCGACGGGAACATCGAGGTGGCCGTCCCAAAACAGCGATCAGATTGAGCTCTCGTACTTGTCCGGTACTTCGTCTTCGTGGAGAAGGTAGAACGCGGTTTGGACCACATTCAGGGCGTAGTTCGCGATCAATTCAAACTGGTTGTGCATCTCGATCGTGATCATCTCGGTCTTCACCGACTCCGCATTTTCCGACATCCGCTGCATTGCTTCCTTGTTGAAACGTTTTCGCATCCGGTCTGTCTCACGCTCGAGTTTCTCCGCTTTTTTCACGTTTTCCTCGGTGGCTCCGTCCGTTTCGAGAACTTCGCAATACAGGTTCATCAACGCGACAATCTTTTCCGAGAAAGCGGTGATGTTTTTGCTGGCCTGTTCGTCAAACGACCGGTCTTTGCGGTACTTTCTGCGGGTGATCTGCACAAGCCGGTAAATCGTGTCGGAGATTTCCTCCAACTCGGATGCGATCCGAATCATTCGTGTCACCGCGCGTGCATTCTCCGTCGTGATTTCGGCCGCAGAAGTCCGGATCAGGTATTCTGTGATGTCATGGGTCAGGACATCGGCGTCGTCTTCCTGTGTTTTCAGCCGTTTGACCTCTTCCGTAAGGTCCTTGTGTGGGTTTTTGAGAACGGTCAGGTAGCCCTGGAACATTTCCCGCGATATCGAAGCCAGTTCGCGAGTCGCATTTTCCGCCTCTGAGATTTTCAATTCCCCCAGTCGAACAAGGTTTTGAGAAATGAATTGCAGGCGCGGAGAGCCGCCGTTTTGAACCGGGTCGTCTTTCACCCAGCGGGTCACGAGTTTTGCGATGAGCGGGACAAACCCGATCAGCAGGCAGATATTGGCGAGGTTGAAAAGTGTGTGAAAAATCGCCAGGTTGAATCCGACAGGCGTGTCGTGTTTTTCCGTCCGGAACGAATCCGGAAGCTGGGACCCCAGCCATTCCGCGAAGGCAGTGAACTGAAAAAAGATGATCAGCATCCACACCACGCCAAGGATGTTGAACAAAAAGTGTGCGCGCGCAGCGCGTTTGGCGTTCGAGCTCGCGCCGATAGAGGCCAGCCACGCGGTCACGGTCGTGCCGATATTTTCCCCGAGTACAATCGCCGCCGAGTCCTGGAAACTGATCCAGCCCTGAATCGTGATGGTCACGGTTATCGCCATCGCGGCCGATGACGACTGCACAATGAGAGTCAGCAAGACGCCGACAGCCAGGAAAAAGAGAGCCGAGAGATAGCCTTTCCCGCTGAATCTCGCGATGAAATCCTGAATTTCTTTCGCCTGCGCCTTCATCGCGTCTGTGGCGTCATCCGCGATCATGACCTTCAGGTCGGGGACGGATTCTTTCAGCAAGTGGAGACCGTAAAACAGGAGGCCAAACCCAATCAAGACCTGCCCGAAGCTCTTCAGTTTATTCTTTCCGACGAAGAAAAACGGCAGGCCGAGCCCGATGATCGGCAGCGCGATCTTGGAGAGGGAAAACTTGCCAACCGTCGCGATGATCCACGCCGTCAGGGTCGTGCCGAGGTTGGCACCCATGATGACGCCAATCGACTCCACGAGCGTCAAAAGGCCTGCGTTTACGAAGCTGACGACCATGACAGTCGTTGCGGAAGAAGACTGAATCAGGCCGGTCGTGGTAACCCCGGTCAGCACACCGGTGACGCGGTTGTGCGTCATCGTGGCCATGATCTTGCGCATCCGTTCGCCGGCAGTTTGCTGGATACCCTCCGACATGACTTTCATGCCGTAGAGGAACACGCCGAGCGAGCCGAGAATTTTGAGAATAAAGGTGAGGGTCTCCATACCGGGTGGACGACTGGAGACTTTGCTAAAGTGACGGATTTGTCACCCAAAAAAGTCCGGAAAACGGAATCGGGGAAATCCGAAGAAAACGAAAGAACAGGGTTGGTTTGGTGAACACACCCTGTTGGATCGTAGTCTATTCCTCCTCTTCCTCGCCCTCGAGCGCTGCAGGCCCGACGTGACGAATGTCGGCTGCTTCTTCGACGTAAACAGCGTCTTCGCCGATGTTGACGGCGTGGTCGCCGACGCGTTCGAGGCAGCGCACGATGAAAATCAGGTTCAGGTAAATTTTGAGATTGTCCGTGTCGCTTTCCATCGCCTTGGTCAAGGTCTTGATGGTCTTGCGATGAATCTTGTCGAGTTTCTGATCGCGACGGTGAAGGCCGAGCGCAAGTTCGACGTCGCCCTCGGAATAGGACCGAATCGCATCACGCAGCAATTCGTCCGCTTTTTCGAAAACGGGCTCGATCATTCGCGTTTCGGCAACCTCGGGCTGTTTCAGAATCTTTCGCGCGCGGCGCGCGATGTTTTCCGCCTGGTCCGCAATTCGCTCCAGGTTGGTGGAAACTTTCATCGCCGAAACGACGGTGCGCAGATCGGTCGCGACGGGATTGAAGCGCATGAGAATCTCCATGCCCTCCTTGTCGATGCTGCGTTCGTAGGCGTTGACTTCTTCGTCTTCGGCGATGGCGTCGTTGAGCAGATCCTCATTTCGTTCGAGGAGGCCTTTCACCGAATTGTTCAGATTTTCCGCGGCGATGGAGGCCATCGTCAGCACGGATTTTTT
>JABDJT010000362.1 GCA_013003335.1 Verrucomicrobiales bacterium
GCCCACGCCACCGTGGTTTTTCTACCAGCAGTTGAGCCAGGATTTCGATGTCGAAACCATCCCGTCGACGGCTACTGAGATCCCGGAAGACACCGATGTGCTGCTGATCCTCCACCCGTTTGACATTACCGATTACACCCAGTTTGCCGTGGACCAGTATCTTCTTGCCGGCGGAGAGGTCATTGCCTTCGTCGATCCAAATTTCTTTTTCGCGGAACAACTCGGACAACCTTCGCAGATTCCGGGTATGCCACCCCAGGGAGGGCCGGCTCCCAGTTCGACCATGGACAAGCTGTTCGAGGCCTGGGGCGTCAAATACGACAACAACCAGGTTCTTGCGGACCTCAATTTCGGGGCTCAGCTGGGTCGGAATTTCGTGCCCACCTATTTGAACCTGGACAAGCGTGCCGTGGTCGTGGGTGGCGGAATGATGGAGGGCATCGAAGAATCGCTGGCCACCCAACTCACGGAACAGATGAACGGATTGAAGGCCCAGTTGGAGGAGAAAATGGCCTCTGAAGATGCTTCAGAAACGGAGATTGCGAATCTCAAAACACAGATCGCCCAGTTCGAGGCAATGCTCGGGACAGGCGGCGGCTCTGATGGGGACAAGCTCCTGATGGGATCGATTAACAATCTCGCCATGCTGACTCCGGGGGCTTTTGAGGTAAGTTCCAAAGATGGCCTGAACGTGACGCCGCTGATCCAATCTTCCCCGGTCAACCAGTACATCAGTGCTTTCGATGCCGATCCCCGGGAAGAAGAGGCTGTGAAACGGATTCGGGAAAAATTTGAGTCGTCCGACAAGCGACGTGACCTGGCCGTTCGCATTTCGGGCAATTTCCAAACCGCCTTTCCCGACGGTGATCCCTCCGCTCCAGCAGAGCCGGAGCCTGAACCGGAAACGCAGACTGTTCCCGACAAAGGAAGCGAAAAAGGGACTGCCAAGGGTACGGAGAGTGGCGACAGCGGGAAAGACGCAAAGGCAGCCGATGAAGGTGGGAAGGCGGAGGAACCGGCTGACGCGAACAACTGCCAGGATCCGGCTGATGATCAGGCCGAAAAAGCCGGGAAAGAAGAAGCGAACGAAGAGACCTCCGGGGAATCAGCTGAGCCCGCACTGAAAAAGAGCAAGGCTCCGGGAACCGTGATCCTGTTCGCTGACGTCGATATGATTTTTGACGCTATTTGCGTTCAGCAATTTCAACTCCCCGGCACCAATGCACGATTCTTTCAGCCGCTGAATGACAACGTCACCTTGCTACAGAATGCGGCCGACCAGCTTTCCGGTGATCCGGATTTGATGGAAGTCCGGAGCCGGCAAAACGTCAGCCACAATTTCAACAAAGTGTCCGAATGGCAGGCGGATGCCGAGCAGGCCTTCGCTTCGCAACTGGCGGAACTCCAGGAGAAACTCAGCGAATCGGAGGAAAAAATGAACCGAATGCTGGCGGAGTTGCCGGAAGGAGTGGATGAGGAGAATTATCCACCGGAGTTCATCGCCGAGCGCGAAAAAGTTGAGATGGAAATCACGTCGTTCAATCGAGGAGTCCGTGAACTCAGGCGCGAAACCAACAGGCTCTTTCGCAGTCGACTTTCCTTTTTCAAAATCCTCAATACCGGCGTCATTCCGATCCTGGTGATCCTTGTCGGGCTAATCGTTGCCCTGGTCCACCGGATCCGAACCGCTGCCCGATAACTCTTCCAATCTTCGAAATTCTAACGTCCACAGAATTATGGGAACCAAAGCTCTGATCCGATTGCTTCTAGTTGTGCTGACTGTCGGCGTGATCGCCGTCATTGTAAAATTTACCGGCGGTGGCGGTATTTCCGAGGTCACTTCGGGAGATTCGACTTCCCGGAAGAAAGTGATGCCTGATTTCCCGATCAACGAAGTCGCGGCCGTCGAAATCCTCGATCGTGAAAATTCCGTCACGATCAAAAAAGGGGAAAACACATGGGTGGTGGCGGAACGGGACGATTTTCCGGCTGACGTAAAGTCGATCCTTGGCATGATCCGAACCGTGTTTGATCTGAAAATCGGCCAACCGATTACGATCGGGCCGGGTCATCTCTCCCGCCTGGGTCTGTCCGATCCGACAGCGGATGACGCCGGCGAAGATTCAAAGACAGCAACCATCCTGAATTTCAAAGACGCGGAGGGCAAGGAATTGGCCGCACTCTGGCTCGGGAAGATCGACGAGCGGCAGGACAATCAGCCCAATCCGTTCAGCGGCGGATTTTCCACGACCGACGCAGGACGATTCGTCAAGCCGGGCGACAGCAATGCGGTTTTTCTGGTGGAGGAAACGTTTGATATGGCCAAGACCGACCCGAAAGAGTGGATCGATGATGCCTTTTTCTCGGTCGAACAACTCAAGTCCATTGAGCTGAAAACCGGCGAACCAAAAGAGGATTGGAAACTCCAGCGCGAAGACTTGCCCGACGATTTCGTCCTCGTTGGTGCGAAGGATGACGAAGAACTGGATTCCACCAGGATCACTGCGATGAAAAGCGCCTTCTCCTCCCCATCATTTGATGACGTATTTACCGGCGAGGAGGCCAAAGAACAACCGACCGATCGCGCAACTTTCATCCTCGAAACGTTTGAAGGGTTCACCTACAAGATTTCGATCGGCGAAGAAAATGAAACCAACGAATTGCCGCTCCGGTTCGAAGTCTCAGCCAAGCTCGAGGAAAAACGCAAGCCGGGCGAAGAGGAGAGTGACGAGGAAGCGAAAAAGCTGGATGAGCTTTTCGCCAATAATCTGAAACGAAAAAAGGAAAAGCTCGCGAAGGAGAAATCACTGGCTGAGGGCCGCGTTTACAAAGTGCGGAATTTTCTGACCAGCTCCCTGCTGAAAAAACGATCTGAGTTGCTCAAACCGCCTCCGAAACCGGAAACCCCGGGTGTTGAAATCCCGGGCGTTGGCGACACTGGTAAAAACGGAGCAGGAAAGGGAGTTCCGAAGGGGCTTCCGCCCGGTCTGAATCTTCCGAACTAGGAAATCAGGCCGCCTTCGCAGAGACAACAGTTCCGACTGATTCACCGATCAGTGCCTTGCGGAGGTTGTCCGGCTCCATCATATCGAATACGACGATCGGAATATCGTTGTCCTGGCAGAGCGTGAACGCGGTTCCATCCATCACCTTCAAGCCCATCGACAATGCTTCGTCGAAGGTGACGTGATCGAACCGCTTTGCATCGGAATGCTCGTTCGGGTCCTTGTCATAGACTCCGTCCACCTTCGTTGCCTTGAAAATCACATCCGCTCCAATTTCGCTCGCACGCAGGGCTGCGGTGGTATCCGTGGAGAAAAACGGGTTACCCGTTCCGGCCGCAAACACAACAACCCGTCCTTTTTCCAGGTGCCGGATGGCTTTCCGGCGGATGAACGGTTCCGCCACGGAACGCATTTCAATCGCAGACTGAACGCGGGTTGGCACATCAATCGTTTCAAGAGCTGCCTGAACAGCGAGTGAATTCATCACCGTCGCCAGCATCCCCACGTAATCCGCGGTCGTCCGCTCCATCCCGCGTCCGGCCGCCGCCGCCCCGCGCCAGAAATTCCCGCCGCCGATCACGACTGCGATTTCCAATCCAGTCTGATGCGCTATCTTGATCTGCTCCGCCATTGCATTCACGATCTCCGGCGAAATGTTGTCATGACTGCCGGGTTCGCGAAGAGCTTCGCCGCTGAGCTTCAGCACAACTCGTTGATAGGAAGTGGGCATATTTGAGGGCGCGTATTGATCAAAAACCGGCCCATCTTTCACCAAGTCCAACGGAATGAAAAGCGTTTATCAGCGAAAAACGAACCAACAGGGTCTGTTTGTCAAACGTACCCTGTTGATTCGTTTTCATCCTGCACCACTTTGGCGGCGTATCTTCTCTTGAATTCAAAAATTTATGAAACGACCTCACGTTATCGTTCTCGGTGGCGGCTTTGCCGGGATCGAATGCTGCAAAGCGCTGAGCAGTGCCGATGTCGATATCACAATTATCGACCGGCAGAATCATCACCTGTTTCAGCCTCTGCTCTACCAGGTCGCTTCCGCCGGTCTCGCTGCGCCGGAAATTGCTCATCCGATTCGGAGCATTTTTTCCGATCAGGACAATGTCCGGGTCGTGATGGATGAAGTGCGAATCATTGATCCGGATGCCCGGACCGTAACAACCGCCGAAGATCAGTTTCAGTACGATTATCTTGCCATCGGCCTCGGGGTGAAAACGGGTTATTTCGGGAATGACGAATGGGCCGAACATGCCGGCGGGCTGAAAACGCTCAACGATGCCACCGAAATCAGGCGTGAAATCCTGCTGGCCTTTGAGAAAGCGGAGATGGAGGAAGATCCCCAACTCCGGAAAAAGCTGATGACGACCGCCATTGTCGGCGGCGGCCCGACCGGTGTAGAACTGGCCGGCGCGTTTGCTGAACTTGCCCGTCACGTTTTGAAAGGTGATTTTCGAAATATCGACACGAGTGAGGCAAACGTGATCCTGGTGGAGGCAGCCCCGCGTTTGTTAACGATGTACGACGAAAAGCTTTCCGAATACACCCGGAAAAAACTGGAATCGCTCGGGATCGATGTTCGTACTGAGGAGCGCGTCACGGATGTTGGAGAAGATTTTTTGCAGCTCGAATCCGGACGTATTGAAGCAGCAAACCTGATCTGGGCGGCCGGCGTGCAGGCCTCTCCCGTCACAAAGCAGCTTGGGGTCGAGCTGGATCCGGGAGGCCGGTTGATTGTGGAAACCGATCTCAGCCTGCCGGGCCATCCCAACATTTTTGCCATGGGCGACATTGCCCACTGCATCGATCAGGCCGGAGTTCGAGTCCCCGGACTCTGCCCAGCCGCCATGCAAATGGGAAAACACGTCGCTAAGGTCATCAAGGATGATCTGAAACGCTCGAAACAGAAGGCGAAGTCAAACTACGATGTCCGTCCGCAATTCCGATATTTCGATAAAGGCAGCATGGCTACAATTGGTCGGTCGGCCGCCGTGGCGAGCAGTATGGGACTGAAGTTCACCGGATTCATCGCCTGGTTGATGTGGTTGTTTATTCACCTGCTGTTCCTGGTCGGATTTCGAAACAAGATTGCAGTGCTGCTGCAATGGTTCTACGCCTATGTCCGATACCGCCGTGGCGCGCGTATTATTACCGGAGTCCCAGCAGACGGATCTGCGACAACTCCCTGAAACCTATTCCTTTCCCGTTTGAAATCTTTCCAACAGATTCTTGGCATTCCCGTGACTCTTTTTTCGCTCGCGGTCGGAGAACTCGCGTCCCAGGAACCGGATCTGCCACTCTCCGCCAAAATTCACTGCTCGGGATGCCACCAGGCACCCAGACCCGGTTCGATGACGCAGGACGCGTGGGAGCCCACCATCCAGACCATGTTCGAGATGGCCCGCGAAAAGAATGTTCCCGTTCCAACGGCTCCCCAGTTCAATGAGATCGTAAATTTTTATGTCCAGAACAGCCCCGAAAAGTTTCGCCCGGTGGTGGATGACCTGGAGGAAACCAAGCTGAAATTCGAGAAAATGGCGGTCGGCAGCCTTCCGGTCAACGAACGCCCGCAGGCCACGAACGTTCGCATTTGTGATCTCGATAGCGACGGCAAAGAGGATGATGTCGTGGTAACGGACAATGAGCACAGCACAATTTCCTGGCTGCGACTGGATGAATCCTCCGGTGAATGGAAGGAAACTGTCCTGGCAAAGGCGCCCGCTCCGGTCCGAACCAACATTTTCGATTTTGATCAGGATGGCGACATGGATATTGCGGTCGCAGCAATGGGATTCATGCATCCGAATGATGACCTGATTGGCGAGTTCCATCTTCTAATCAACCGGGGAGACCAGACTTTTGAACAGAAGACCGTGCTTCGCGGCACGCCTCGAATCACGGACATCGCTCCCGGAGATTTCGACAAGGACGGCGACATCGATTTCGTCGTGGCGATGTTCGGCTGGAGAAAAACGGGAGGCATCGGCTATCTCGAGCAGAAATCACCGACCGAATTCACCACCCATCCACTCCTCCAAATCAACGGGACCATGCGGGTGATGCCGGCTTTCGTGGACGACGATGACAAGCTCGACTTCCTGGCGCTTATCACCCAGGAGCACGAAACAGTCGCCGCTTTCATCCAGGAAAAACCCGGCAAATTTCGGAACAGCATTCTCGCCCGGGCCAATCATCCGGTTTTCGGATCTTCGGGAATTCAGTTCGTCGATCTCGACGGGGACGGAGATAAGGATTTGCTCTACACCAACGGGGATATGATGGACGAAAACCCTTTACCGAAGCCGTTTCACGGGGTCCGCTGGTTTGAGAACAAGGATGGCGAATGGGTCCTCCATCACCTGGCCGAAATGCCGGGATGTTATTGCGGCACTGCCAGTGACATGGACGGGGACGGCGATCTCGATATCGTTGCCTCAGCCCTGTATTTTCACTGGGATCAGAATGATTTTCCCAGCCTGATCTGGCTGGAAAATACCGGAGGTGCCAAAGAATTTATCCGCCGGAAAATTGCCTACGCCCCAACCAATCTGGCCAGTCATGACGTCGGGGATTTGAATGGCGACGGGCTTCCGGACATTGTCGCCGCCGGCATGCACATTCCAGGTCCGCTGGGGCGGAAAGGCCGCCTCACAGTTTGGCTGCAGAAGAAGTAGACGGCGGATCCAAACCGACAGGGTTGGTTTGGAGAACAGACCCCGTTGGATCGAAAACCGATCTCACCTTGTGAACGTAACACTTCACATGAGATCAACCTTACTGATCGCCGGTGGAAACAGCGGCGTGGGATTGGAGACCATTCGCCGTTTCGATTCCTCCAGCCACGAAATTCACTGCGCGACGCGCTCGCGGGACAATCTGGAATCGCTTCCGAACGTGACCTGCCACGAATTCGAAAACCCGGAGGGACTCCCTGAATCCGCAGACGGGGCTGTCTATTTTCCCGGCACCATTCAATTGAAACCGTTCCTCCGCCTCTCAGATGAAGATTTTCAGGCCGACTGGGAAGTGAATTTCCTCGGTGCGGTCCGCTTTCTGCGAAGGGTGGTCCCGGCCCTTCAGGAATCAAAAGCTCCGAGCCCCGGGATCGTTCTTTTTTCCACCGTAGCCGTACAGACAGGGCTTCCCTTTCATGCCAGCATCGCCGGGGCGAAAGCGGCCATAGAA
>JABDJT010000365.1 GCA_013003335.1 Verrucomicrobiales bacterium
GGCTTGCTCCGGTGTCGCAAATCCCGGTCGAATTCCCGATCGAAACGAATCCCTCGACGGTGTATTCGGCGGTTTCGTGGGCACTGATCCCATCATCACCACACTCGATGGCACGGATGTTTTCGAATTTCACATTCTCGCAATGACCGTGGATGTTGAATCCGTCATTGTAGGGGTGCGTAGCCGTCAGGTTTTTGATCACGAGATGGGCATTGAATTTTTCACCCGTACCGCCGAACTGCACGCCGGCTGAACGAACGGGAACGAAGATTTTTTCATCTGCGAGAGATTTTCCGTCCGCCAGTTTCAGGTAAAATGCTCCGCTGTTTTCTTTGTCGGGATTCTTTACAAAAGTCCATTCCCCGGGCTTCAAGTCCTCCGGCTTCTTCAAATCCGCCCGGGGACCTTTCGACGTTCGCCCCATGTGATTCATTTTCCCGTTCCAGTAAAAAAACCAGCGCTGAATCATCGCATCGTCGATTCGCTCCAGTAGATGGTCGCCCCTGTATAATCCCGGTTCGATTTCCTCCCATTGCTCCGGATCGAGCGGATCGGATCCCTCAAGAGTGGCCCCGTGCCCATCAAGCGTGATCGGTTTTCCAGGTTCGCCGCGGATTCCATAAAAGCCCGCGTAGTCCCGGTAGACCATCGGCTTCAGGTGAATCGTATCGCCCGGTTTGGCACGGCGAATCGCGACTGAGATGGTTTTATACGGCCCTTCCAAAACTCTGTCATCCCCGGAAACCGGGTCCACGTGAAGATCGCGGGCCGTTCCGGGCATTGCCAGGAGGACTCCGATTGCGAAGCCGGTGAGTCGGGTCATTTACGAAGGAACAGGGTAGGTTCGGCGAATCAACCCTGTTGATTTGGTCCGGGTGTCTTTAGCCGAAAAATCCGAAATAGCCGAAAAACAGGCCTGCAACGAGAGCGAAAATCCACCCAAACCGGAGGGAGAATTGTTTGGTGACGAGGTTCACAAATTGATCGGGAAACACAAGCAGGCAAACTCCTTTCACGACAGCCATCCAGCCAATGATTGTGACAACGACCGTCCAGCTTCCCACCCAATGGTTGTGGTATTTCACAATGAGAAATCCAACGAGCAGCGACATCGCTCCGCCGATGTAGATATTGAAAGAGTTTTTCTTAAAGTCGTCGATCATCCGCTCGTAAAAGGGGCGGCTCAACAACATGCCGGCGGCGACAGCGAGGTAAATCACCGCAAAGATCTGCGCGATGTTTTTGGAAGTTTCCATGTTTAACGGGAGTTACGAATCGCCCTTGAGGAGAGTTTCGATAACCTCCTCGACCTTGGCGTTCTGGCAGTCGGCCACGACGAGTTTCCCGTTTTGATCGATGATGTAATAATCGGGAAACCCGTTCACCTCGTAGGCGTTCTTGGTCTTGTTATCGACATCCTTGCACACGGGATACTTGATGTCGGATTTCGCGATAGTTTCGGCCATCTTTTCGGCGCCTCGCGTGCTGCAGACGCCGATGAAGACCACTTGGTCCTTGTATTTTTCCGCCAGTTGATTGGTATGCGGAACCGCACGCAAGCACGGCCCGCACCAGGTGGCCCAGAAATCGAGCACCACGATTTTCCCTTTTAAATCAGCGAGGCTCATGGCCTCCGAATTGACCCAGCTATCAACAATCAGGGGTGGTGGTTTTTCCGTCCCCTGTAAATCGGCCAACCGGGCCCGCTTTACCGCGTCGCCTTCGAACGCGGACTCGAGGCTACTGTCCTGCCCCCACAATCCAGGCCCCGAGAATGTCAGGACGAGGGCTACTTTCACCAATGCTTTCATGACGTGACTGTTGTAGCAAAAATCAAGCCGATCCGTCAAACGGAACTGTCAGTTTCCACTCTTGATCTGCGACTTGGCCTGGTCAGAAATGCTCTGGAGCGTTCTCGTGACCTCGGACTTGATGGCCTTTTCGTCCATCGTGTCGGTGTAGAATTCCATCCGGTCGGCGATCGCTTCGGCGTCGATTTTAAATTTCTGGGGATCGATACGGCCTGCCTTGGCAGCATCTTCGATTTCTTCGAGGCCCTCAAAATCAGCCAGGGCGGAGAAAAGCCCTTTCCGGAACGTGCGGCGCTGATCGGCGTTCATGTTTGCCCAGCGTTGAGCACGGGCCTCCATCGCTGCCAGCTGCTCCAGATCGATATCGGGCCGGTCTTCGCCATCTTCGACTTCCGCAATGAGATTTTCGATGTCGTCGTCAGACAAAGTCGGCGGAGCAGCAATTTCTTTTTTGGGAGCGGGAGGAGTGATTTCAGCAACCTCGGCCGCCTTTTCCGGTTCCGGCTCAGTTTCGGGATTGCTGTTGGTGTTGGCAATCTGGAAGCCGGCGAAACCGCCTCCGATTCCAGCCACGAGTGAAAGTAACACAGCCCAAATATAATGGATTTTCATGACGATACAGTATGTCCGGTTTTGAAAGACGCGTCAAATCCCGGTTCGGTTACCGGATTTTAGTACGGGGTTCTCAGGCCTAGCGCCCGGAGGGCACACC
>JABDJT010000366.1 GCA_013003335.1 Verrucomicrobiales bacterium
GTCATATCGAGCGCGAACAGATCGCCGACGGTGTTGAGATATTCGCGGCGGTTGAGGCGGCGGAGGACCGTTTGTCCGCCGGAGCTTTTCAAACTAGCACGCGCTTCCGCAACCGAATTCGTCAGCGCAGCGATCGCATCCGCGATCTCTTCTTTGCTCGGCTGAAGCTCCGCCTTTTTCGGTGGCATCTCGCCGAGGTTCAATTGGTCGATCGCGTCCTGAATTTCGAGCACGGTCAGCTTGTCCTTCAGCGGAAACGCAATCTCATCAAAACGGCGGTCGCCCTTCTGCTTCTCATCACCGTGGCAGGTGATGCAATATTTTTGGAGGAACTGCGCGCCGGTTTTTTCTTCCGCCGCGACAGCTGCCGATCCCAGCGCGGTGGCCAGGATGAACTGACAAAAAATTTTCATCGTCGAAAAAATCAGATCAGCGCGCCCGTGCTCGTGCCAAACGATTCGACCTCGACGCCGAAACGCTGGAGCAGATTCACGTAGAGATTGCAAAGCGGCTGGCAGTTGAGGCCCTCGCGCGGGAACTCGCGATACTCGCCGTGCTTGAATCCGCCCCCGGCGAGAATGACCGGCAGATTCTTGTTCGTGTGGGAATTCGCGTTCGCCATTCCGCTGCCAAACAGAACCATCGTTTTTTCCAGCAAGGTGCTGTCGCCATCCGAGATCGACTTCATTTTCTCTACGAAACGGGCGAACTGCTGCATCTGGTATTCCTCAAGCACGAGGAGATTTTTGATGTTGTCCGGCGCGTTGCCGTGGTGAGAGAGTGAGTGGTAGCCCTTCTTGATATCAAAGTAGCGCGACTCGAAATCGCCGCCGATTTCCAAAGTCGCAATGCGCGTGGAATCCGTCTGCAGCGCGAGAATGATCAGGTCGTAGAGCAGCGGCAAATCGTCCACCATGTTGGTGTTTTTCGGCTCCGCGAACGGCGCTTCAGGCTTCGGCACATCGGCCCACTGACGCTGAAGCTCGAGCTGTTTTTCGACGTGACGCACCGAGGAAAAATACTCGTCCAGTTTCTCGCGATCGGATTTATCGAGCTTGTTGCCGAGCGATTTCGCGTCGCCGTGAACCGCGTCGAGAATCGAGCCTTTCAGATCGAATCGGTCTTTCGCTTTTTTCAAATTGTCGCTCGATTCGTTCACGAACAGCTTTTTGAAAAGTTCGTTCGCGCCCGGAATCGGAGGCACACGCGTTCCGCTTCGAGTCCAGCACATCTGGCAGCCGCCGTGAATTCCGTCTTCCGAACCGATTGTCAGCGACGGAAAACGTGTCAGCCCGCCCATCGCTTCAGCGGCCCGCTGATCGAGGCTGATGTTCCCCTCCGGCCGACCTTTCGCGTCCATCGAGAGCACGCCGGTCAAAAAGGAATGCACCGCGAAGTGCCCACCCTTCACGTCATGGTCGAGCCCGCCGAACAGCGTGAAATCTTTCCGGAGCGGCTCCATGGGCTTCATCAGCCGCGGCATTTCGTAATTTTTCCCCGTCTTCTTCGGCCAGAATTCCGGCTGGTAAAATCCCAGTAAATTCCCGATCGCAACCATTCTCGTCGATCCAATTGCGGTTTCCACGCCCACCGCAGGACTCGCCGCGAGCAAGCGTGACGTCAGGGAATCGAACATCGGCAGCGCCAACGTCGCCCCGGCAGAGCGGAGAAAGAATCGACGCCGGGAGATTCCGGTGGGGCGGTCAGAGAATTTTGCAGACTTCATGGCTGAGTGTGAAATCTACCAACAACCGCGCGGTTCCGCCTTGAAAATCGGAGGCATGTTTGAGTGAACGCAGGCGTATTCACAAACGAACCAACCTGGTTCGTTCGACGGTCAGACCCCGTTGGTTCGTCCGGTGTCACGCACATCGGCGATTGTCTGTAATCGGAAAATTGAACGATACTTTTTAAAGATGCAATTCCCCGGTCACCCCGTTTCACGACGTTCGGCGCTCGCCTCCCTTGGCGGCGGGCTTGGATCGCTGGGAATGATCTCCGCGCTCGGGCAGAATGGCGGAGCCCTGACAAAACCACATTTTGTCCCCCGGGCAAAACGGGTCATTCACCTCTTCATGAACGGAGGACCCTTTGGTCCCGATTTTTTTGACCCGAAACCAGCCCTGACAAAATACGAAGGCCAGCGGCCCGAAGGCGCGGATTTGCGAACAGAACGCCCGACCGGCGGGTTGATGGCGGTTCCCTACCAATACAAAAATCACGGAAAAAGCGGGCTGCCGATCAGCGAGCTGCTGCCGAATTTAGCGCAGCACGCAGATGATTTATGCATGCTTCCGAGTTGCTACACCGACAACCCGAATCACGGGCCGGCGCTGCTTTTAATGAACAACGGGACGATGACTCCGCGCGTGCCGAGCATGGGCGCGTGGACCTCCTACGGTCTGGGGAACGAAAGCGCGGATTTACCCGGCTACGTGGTGCTGTGCCCCGGTCGTCCCGTCCGGTTTTCGATTTTGTGGAACAGCGCATTTCTGCCCGCCAAGCATGCCGGACTGTACATCAACCACTCGAATCTCGATCCGCATTCGATGATTCCGTGGCTGAAAAATACGGAGGCGAAGCCGGGCGAACAACGCAAGCGGCTCGACCTGATGCAATTACTCAATCGCGATCACCTCGCCTCCCGCGGCGGAAATGATCCGCGACTCGAAGGGCGAATTGAGGCGATGGAAACGGCCTATCGCATGCAATTCTCCGCGCATGACGCCTTTGATTTGAAACAGGAAAAATCGGCCACGCGGGAAGCGTACGGCACATCGCATTTCGCGAATGGGTGCCTTCTGGCCCGTCGACTCGCCGAGCGGGGTGTCCGATTCACGCAGGTGTATTACGGGGCCGGTCAGCCGTGGGACACGCATTCCGGCCATGACAAAAAAACGCGGGCGCTTGCGAAAGACATCGACCAGCCAATTTCAGCGTTGATTGAAGATTTGAAACAGCGCGGACTTTTCGAAGATACTCTCATTGTTTGGGGCGGCGAATTCGGCCGCACGCCGGTTACGGAGAACAAGGATGGCCGCGATCACAATCCGCACGGCTTTCACATGTTCATGGCCGGCGCCGGGGTGAAGGGCGGCTACATTCACGGATCAAGCGATGAGTTCGGTTTCAAAGCGCAGGAAAAGGCGATGCACGTTCATGACATTCATGCCACAATTCTGCATTTGTTAGGGATCGACCACGAGCGATTGACGTTTTTTCATGCCGGGCGGGAGTATCGGCTCACCGATGTGCACGGAGTCGTGGCTAAGGAGATTTTGGCGTAAAAACGAACCAAAGGGTACGTTCGGCAAACCAACCCTGTCCATTCGACGTTAAGAGCCGACAGTCGGGGCAAAGTCCCTGACGCCGGCTCTTACAATCAGGCATCGGCCCCGATCACTTCTTTGAAAGATCCTTGAGTCTTTGAATCGCGTTTTTGTTTCCTTCCGACGCAGCACGTTCGTAGAGCGTGCGGGCAGTTTTGATATCCTTATCCGCCCCGATACCATGCTCGCGACACTGACCCAGTAGAAAGAGGCAGTTGGCGTTATTGCTTTTGGCTCCCTGCTCCAGATACGAGAGTGCAATCGAGTCCGCCTCATCTTCATCCCCTACTTCCCGATTGAGATACAGGACGGCAAGATTGGCCAGGGCAGAGTCATTCCCAAGATCGCCGGCTTTTTTGAAAAGATCATGGGCCATCTCGAGGTCGACCTCTTTTCCAAGACCTTCCGCATAGCAAACTCCGAGGAGATCGAGTGCGCGCGGCTCGCCCTCATCGGCTCCATCTTCCAGGTAAACAACTGCCTCGACCTCGTTTTTCTCCGTGCCCTTTCCGAGGAGCAGGCATTCTCCCGTGAGATAAATCGCCTCGCGATCGCCCAAATTGGCGGCTTTTTTCAGCCAGGTGAATCCCTCCCGCTGAACCTTGGCTGGCTGGGTTTCTTCAAGCATATGAAGGCCTGCTTCGACCATCGCGTCAACGTCGCCATCAGTTGCCGCAATTTCGAGCCAGGGCAATGCCATTTCGGCTTCTCCGGTTTTCCGGAAGTGGTTCGCCAGGATTCGGGCCGGATTGATCAGGTTCCACTTTTTGGCGGAGTTCATGAGAAACCCGATCTCAGCCTCATTGAGATCACCACTCCGTTCGCCGATGAGAGTTGGAATCAGGATGTCGAGTTCGGCTCCGGGCCGTTGTTCTTTCTCGAGGTCCAAATCGAGAACAGTCTCCAGGCGCTGAATCAGGGCAATTCGTATGTCCTGATCCACCTCGGTAGTCTTTTGCAACTCCTCCGTGATCGAATTGACTTCGGATGCTGCCAATTCAGCGGTAGTCATTTCTGGTTTTCTCGGCTTGAGATCGCGGACCAGCGGCCCGGTTACCAAGGACGCTTGACTCCTTTCGGTCTTCGCGGGGTTGAAGGGCTTGGGGAAGGTCTCCTCCTCTGGCTGAGGAGAGTCCGGGACTTTCGCTTTCTTCGGGGATGTTGCGAGATTCGATTCCTCAATCCGATTTGCCGGTTCAGCCGGCGGAACACGATTCGAGTTACGAACCATCATTCCAAGAGTCACCCCCACTACCAGCACCACGATGGATGCCGCAATTTTCCCCCACGGATTCCGGTAAGAATTCAAAATCAATTTGATGAACTTTCGTCCCTTGGGTGCGGATTCTGTGACTCCCAATTCAGGCGAGACATGATGGGAAGGTCGATCGCGATCGCTTCGAGTTGAAAATGGATTCTCGTCCTCTTCGCCCTCCAACAAGTGCAGAGGAATGGGCTTGGTTTCATCCTCATCATCGTCATATTCTTCTTCAACGATCTCCTCAATTTCCAGTTCGGCATCATGATCGATCCCCTCGTCGATCAATCGAGCCGGTTCTTGAAATCGGGAGAGGCATTCCCGCGCTGTCAACGGAACCCCTTTTTCGAGTTGAAAAATCGTCCATGCGAGCCAATCGACGCGATGTCGATCAAGATCCGGTCTGCAGTGCCGCAGGCCCGCCCTCAGGACTGAAAGCCGATCCCCCTCAAAGTTCTCGAGCACACCGTCCAGGGTCGAGTAACCACCGGCCACAGCCAGAATATAAAGTCGTGCCAGTGAGCCCAGCAGTTCGGAAGCTTTTCCGCCCTTATTCTCATTCCATCTCGCGAATTCAAAATCGCAAACCTTGAACTGAAAGAGGCCCGGGGATTTGCGTGTTACGAAAACATTTTCAGGAGAAATGACTGTGTCTCCGTTTCCGGCGTCCTCCCATGTGGCAGCCCAGGAGAGAGTCTGGTCGACCAGGATCTGAAAATCATCGTCAGATACCAATCCTTCTTTACAGATTACCTTGAGCGACTTTCCAACAAGAGATTCCGTGACGACATTAAACTCGTCTCCTGACCTGTCGATGTCGTAGATCTCCAGGAGGTTTGGGTGAGCGAGTGCCGAAATTTTCTGGAACTTTTTCCGGAAAATCTCCGCATCGCCCGGTTCCAGGGAAGGTCGTTCTTTTTTTAACTGAACCCGGTGGGAAAGAATAGAATCCCAGGCGTCATAGGTGACTGAGAACTGGTCCTCAGCCACTTTCGAATTGATTTTGTATCGCTCGCTCATGTGTCGCATTTTGGATATGAATTGAGCCCCCCCTTGGAGCTGTGCCACTGCCGGAAAATGATATCCCTGCAGTCACCGTTTTAGAAGACGAAAAGGTCCGCGAAGTCACAACCAAACCAACTTAATCAGGCAACGGCTCGCACAATCGAGGTTAGTCTGTATTACTGAAAATCTAATAATTCTTAAATAATGATTGACATTATCGGTTCTCTGATGTCTGTGAAGATGTTACAAGCTTTCAAATCCCGGAGTTTAACATGCAAAATTCGCTGCCACTTTTTGTTTTAACCATCCTGGCATGCGGCCTTGCCGGGTGCGTCGGACCCCACACGGTCAATTACTCAATTTCTGGAGACGAAAGAGTGACCGGATCGCAAATCGGAGGCTCGTTGAAAGTTGCCAAACTGGCCGATGATGCGCCCAGTTTCGAGAAAGTAAACGTTCGCTCAGGCCGTCATGCCTGGAGAACCAACGCCAGCAGCCGATATCCGAACGGAGATCGTGCCGCGGAGGTTTCCCGCGCTGTGGCACGTCACATCGACAAGTCGGGACTGTTTCAATCGGTCGTCTATCCGGATGACGGGACAAAAGCGGACTACAAACTGACTGGTCGAATCTACGACTACAATGCAATGGGGAAGGTCAACAAAAGGGCAGAAAACATTCTCGTACTTGGATCCATGTTTGGATCTTTCCCCGGCGCTGCTGCAGGACTGGCGGGAACCATCGGGCAGAAAACCACTCTCCAGTCGAATGTGGAATTGAGAGATTTGAAAATTCGCAGCCAGAAAACGAACCGGTTGCTCTGGTCAAACCCGTCAATCAAGCGGAGTTCCAACCGGGAAGTGCACTTTTTGAAGGCGGACAAGAAACCCGTTTACAAGGAAGCTGACCGCCAGCTGAAAAATGTCGTGTCTGAAATGATCGATGATATCCAAGAGTCCCATAAAAAGAATCCAACTGCCTGGAAATTGAGAAAATAAGGCCGGGACTCAAAGCACTTCCGCTTTCAACCCTTGCAAGAACAATGAAAATCACCTTTATCCCAAGAATTTTTTCGTGCGTTGCATTGGCAACCCTAACAGTCTTCTCGCTGAATTCCTGTTCGGTCGCGGATTTGGGACCTCGCGAAAAAGTTGGAATCATACTGTTTTCTGCGGGTACTGCCGGGATGACGATTAAACAAAAGGAGCGGGCAGAGGCTGCTGCTCTCGCGGCAACCTCCGTGGTGGGCGGAGCAATCGTCGCTGAAGCGATTATCCTGGATCGCCGGTCGGCCACAGCGGAGCAAAGACGTGTGGCGAGGGAAAATGCCCGCCAGGCCTACGCCCAAATGAGCGCGGAGAGAAAAGAAGCGATGAAAAAAGATGGCGTGCGATTTCTCGCGGTTGACACAGTGCAATCGAAGAACAGTCGCGGCCAAAAGGATGTGATGATTTACGATACGAAACGGGGCACGATTAAATCGAATACTGCCTACGACATTCGAGTCGCTCCGGACATCGGGGATCGCGTGAAGTTCGATACTCAGATTACGGAATACGTCGGGGGAGATGAGTGACCGCTGAAGGCGTCTTACCGCCACTCAGCGCCAACCCAGCCCTTGACCACCTTGGTCACCTGAATTCAGGTCTAAGGCAGCGGAAATTGGGAATTCAGCACGAGGACCTTGTTCCGAACCGCTTCGAGATTGTCCGGGTTTTCCCGATTCTCGATCGCTTCGTGAATCAATTCCGCCACTTTTTCCATCTCGGCTTCTTTCATTCCGCGGGTTGTGACAGCGGGTGTGCCAACGCGTATACCGCCTCCTTTGAAGGGACTCTCGGTATCGAATGGGATCGCGTTCTTGTTCACGGTAATGCCGGCTTCGTCGAGCGTTTCCTGGACGATTTTTCCGTTCAGACCAGCAGGCCTGAGATCAACGAGGAAGCAGTGATTATCGGTCCCACCGGAAATAATCTTGTATCCGTTTTTCTCCATCGCGGCCGCAAGCGCTTTCGCGTTTTTCACGATCTGGGCCTGGTATTTCTTGAATCCGGGCTGGAGCGCTTCGTGAAAACAAACGGCTTTCGCAGCGATCACGTGCATGAGCGGGCCGCCCTGCACACCGGGGAACACATTTGAGTCGATTCCTTTCGCAAGATCGGGATCGTTCGTCAAAATCAGGCCGCCGCGCGGTCCGCGCAGACTTTTGTGTGTCGTCGTCGTGACGAAATGGGCATGCCCGACAGGAGTCGGGTGTTCGCCCGTGGCAACAAGACCGGCGATGTGCGCCATATCAACGAAAAGATAGGCGCCTACGGAATCGGCGATCTCGCGCATCTTCGGAAAATCGATCGTCCGGGAATAGGCCGATGCTCCGGCTGTGATCATTTTCGGCTGAAATTCCTTTGCAGCTTCGGCCAGTTGATCGTAGTCGATTCGACCGGTTTCCTCGGAAACACCGTAGTGTTTTACCTCGTACAATTTGCCGGAGAAATTGGCGAAATGCCCGTGGGTGAGGTGCCCACCGTGGGCAAGGTCCATCGTCAAAATCTTGTCGCCCGGTTTCAGCACGCTGAAATACACAGCCGCGTTTGCCTGGGAACCGGAGTGCGGTTGAACATTGGCAAATTCCGCGCCGAACAATTGCTTCGCCCGCTCGATCGCGAGGCTTTCGGCGACGTCCACTTCTTCACAACCGCCATACCAGCGTTTTCCGGGATAGCCCTCGGCGTATTTGTTCGTGAGACAGCTGCCCTGCGCCTGCTGTACGGCCCGGCTGGCAAAATTCTCTGAGGCGATCAGCTCGATGTTGTTCGCCTGCCGCTGTTCCTCTTTATAAATCACCTCCGCGATTGCCGGGTCGGTCGCTGAGAGCTGTGGCGGTATTAAATCGGCTCCCTGTCCGCAGGTATCGAATTTCCCAACACGACGACCGTGGCGACCTTCTCCATCAAACTCAGCGCCGAGCCATGAATCGAGAATCGGACCGGCTTCGTCGGCCGAGTTCTTGTTCCCGGCCAGACAAAGAACGTTCGTGTTGTTGTGCTCGCGGGTTTTCGCGGCCATTTTCACATCAGTCACAACAGCGGCCTGGATACCGGGGTGACGATTCGCCACCATGCTCATCCCGATGCCCGTGGTGCAGCAAAGAACGCCGAAATCCGCGTCGCCTGAGACAACGGCATGCGCCACGCGATGAGCGTAATCCGGGTAATCGACCGAGTCCGGGGAATCCGTCCCGATATCGTCGACATCGTGGCCGGCGGCCCTCAGGTGCTCGACGACGGCCTGTTTCAATTCAAATCCGCCGTGGTCTGCCCCGACGATCAATCGCTGCTGCTTGCTCATAAAAACTGGCTTGTCCTACGCCTCGACTTCCGGTTTGTCAAAATTCTCCGGATCGCCGCTGGCGACAAAATTTAGTACGCTCTGCATCGCCTCCTTGATCAAATTTCTCGTCCGCTCGTATTCATTCTTCGGCATCCCGATCGGGTCCGGCACGTCGACATCAAAATCGTCCTCGGTGATGAACTCACGCAGCGTGAAAATTTTCTCCGTCGCCTCCGGAAAATACGCCCGGATCGCTTCTGCATGCCCCTGGGCCATTCCGAAAATATGCGTCGCGTCCTCGACCATCTTCGTCGTCAGCATTTGGCTGCGTTGCTGTGAAATATCGATCCCCTCCTCCGCCATCACCTCGGTCGAAAATTCGCTCGGCTCCATCCCGTTCATCGCCCCGATCCCCGCCGAGCCGACCTCCGCTTTCAATCCGGCTTTTTCCGCCATGTCACGAAAAAGCCCTTCCGCCATGGGACTGCGGCAGACATTTCCCGTGCAAATGAAAATGACGTTCTTCATCGTCGTGCTCCAATGGAGCGTTTGCCGGCGAAAAGTCAAAGAAGCGCAGGGAAGATTTTGGAGAAAATCGTGGTTTGCCGTTTTCGAAAAGCCGGATTTAGTTCGGCCCTCCACGAACCAACAGGGTTCGTTCGCCAAACCAACCCTGTTCGGTCGAAAACTGCCCCTTCCCATCGCATGACCCTCGCCTCTCTCTTGTCACCCGACCGGGTGATACCCGACCTCGAAGCGACCGACCATTGGCCGACCATTGTCGAGTTAGTCGAGCACCTCGTCGAAGGAAACCACTTTCCGGAGCACGCAAAGGACGATCTGCTAGTCGCGCTGCGAAACCGCGAAGATCAGCGAAGCACGGGCATCGGCGGAGGAATCGCGATACCGCACTGTTTTTCCGACGCAATCGATGAGGTCGTTACCATTTTCGGGCGCTCCGAGGCCGGAGTCGATTTCAGCGCCGTCGATCGGGCGCTGGTGCATTACATCGTGCTGTTCATCGTCCCTGCCCAGCAGCACGGCACTCATCTTAAGACCCTGGCAGCGATCGCGAAGATCTTGAATTCAGCCGAGGTCCGCAACCAATTGAGTGAGGCGGAAAATTCCGCCGAAATCATGGAGGTGCTGGGTAGCCCGGCAGCGGCTGCGGGGGATTAAAAATCTCCCCGCTTCAGAGATTCAAAGGCCCCGCCAAGACACTCCGCCACCATTCCTGCCGTAAGCGACTCTGCGGACTCACCTCGCTCAAAAGTCGCAATCTCGGCAGCCCGCCCGATCAGCCAACTGCCCAGTACACCAGCGCGAAATGATGAAATTTTCTGCGTGATCAACGCAGCTGTCAGGCCGGTCAACACATCACCAATTCCCCCGGTGGCCATTCCGGGATGACCGGTCGAATTGTAAATCGCAGCTTCGCCGGGAGCCGTCACGACGGAGCGCGCGCCTTTGAAAACAACCGCCGCACCGGTTTCATCCGTGAGCTTTTCCGCCGTGGCGAGCCGTGTTTCGAGCGGGTCAAAAAAGCGGGCCATTTCGCCGGGATGCGGAGTCAATAGCCGGGGCTTTTTCCCGAAATCGAAGGGAAATTTCGGAGCGATCAGATTCAGGCCGTCGGCGTCAATCACGGCCGGTCGGGGGTCATCAAAAATCAAATCACGAATGTCTTTCGGCGGTTTTTCACCGAGACCGGGGCCGATCGCGAGCACGTCGGCATTGAAATCGAACACCTCGGAAAAATCGGTTGTCGGGCGCACCATGATTTCCGGCGGCGCCGACGACGCGACGATGTCGTAAATCAGGCCTTCGGCAAAAATCGTCGTCAGTCCTGCTCCGCCGTGAAGCGCGCCCATTCCGCCCAAGGTCGCCGCGCCGGTCAGACCGCGCGAGCCAGCAACAATTGCGACGCGACCGGCGGAGCCCTTGTGATCGCCGAAATTGCGGGGCGTCAGCCAGGAACGGAGCGTGTTCGCATCGGCCACTGATGGTCCGCCCGGCTCCAGCATGCCGGACAATTCCGGCAGCTCGATTTTTACCAATCGGCCGACCCGGTCGATCGCCGAATCTTCCAGCAGATCGGCTTTGAATTCACAAATCGACAGCGTGAAGTCCGCCTTCACGCCGTTCTCCGCGCCCAACCCAGTCGGCAAATCGACGGCGAAAACGGTGGCGTGTTCCGCCCGGCGGATCGTATTTATTTGTTCCGCCAGTTCCCCGATTTTCCCGCGAAGCGGTCCACCCGCGCCAATCCCGAGCAGCCCGTCGACCAAAATTCTTGGCCCGCCGCCCGGCGTATCATCTGACTCAAAATCCGCCCGCTTATTCCGCAGCAAATCCGAACCCTCGCCCGTTTCGCAGGAATAAACGGCATCGACCGTCCATCCCCAGTCCTGCAAATGTCTACCGATCACGAGCGCGTCACCGGCGTTGTTCCCCTTTCCGCAAAACAGCGTGGCGCGGCCCGGTTCAGGAAAAAAATGATCGATCGCGCGCGCGCAGCCGAGCCCTGCAGCATCCATCAGCGTTTCGGCCTTGACGCCTGTTGCGAACAGCCGTTCCTCGGCGTCCTGCATTTCCTGACATGTGGGGAGCATCACTCAGCCTTCAACACTTCGAATCCGGCTTTTGCTATCGAAGTTGGATCATCCTCGAACAGAGCCTCCGCAGCCTGTTTTTTTGGCTCCACAAATTTTTCGGCCGGATGTGGTTTTTGGAAAAAGAGGGCTCCCCGCGTTTTCGTTTTTCGCCGGAATACTTTGTCGCCGCAGGCCACGTAGAGAAACTCGTGATTCGGTCCGGCGAAACAGACGCTGACCAAGTTGGCATCCTGCGGTTTCGCGATGACGCCGCTCATCCGGCCGGTTGGGTCGAACATCTGCAGGCCTTCGGCAGTGGTGACGTAATACCGGCCGTGTACGTCAGTCGCCATCCCGTCGCCCTTCGCGACCTCGGGATCGGCTTCGGGCGTGCGCATCGTCATGTAATTTCCGGGGTGTTTCAGCGTGCCGTCTTTCGCGATTTGGAATGCCCAGACGTGTTTTCCGCCGTGATCGGAAACCGCCAACGTGCCGTGGTCGGGCGAAAGGGTGATTCCGTTTGGCCGGTTGATCGTTCCTGAATCAACGACAGTCATTTTACCATCCGGATCAATCCGGCGAATCTCCGAGGTGGGTGTCATCGTGAAATAGAGATTTCCGTCGTGGGTTACGACGAGGTCATTCGGCCTGATTTCTTCGGCCAGCACGCGCATGTCATCGCCGTTCTTCGAAAACGAAACGATTCGGCGACCCCTCGCCACGCAGACGTAAAGCCGGCCGTCCACTCCCCACTGCAGGCCACTCACCCCGGCGATGTCTTTCACGAAGTCACTGCGTTTTCCGTCCTTATCGATCCGGTAAATCGCGGTTCCATCTTTCACGTCGGAAAAATAAAGATCGCCGTATGCATTCGTGCACAGCCCGTCAGTGAATCCGTGACCCTCGCTGACCGCCTCCCAATCCTCACCCTTGATCAGAACCTGGGTGAGCGGCATGTCCTGGGAAAACAGCCCGGCCACTTGAAAAAACCCAAAGCCGGCAAGAACGGAGGAAATTAGTCGTTTCACGGAACGATGATACGGCAGAAAGGCCGGTTTGTCAGGGTTTCAACTCCTTCCAGTCCCGCCATAGCCACCGCAGTGTGTCAGGAAAAATCGCACCACCATGGCGTCCGCTGTGTCGCCCGGTGCCCATTACGAACTTGTAGTCGTACCCCGCAAATTCGAGAGCGGCGGCCATCTGCTTGTTCGCAAGCGGCCAATTGCCGTGAAGATTGTCGAGATCATTCTCGCCCTCCTGCAAAAAGACACGGAGCGGTTTCGGCTCGGTTTTCCGGACCAGCGCCGGGTATACGTGGCCGCCGCGGATGTTCGTGAAACTGCCGATGTGGCTGACGATTTTGCGAAACGCGTCGGGTCGTTCCCACCCGACAGTGAAGGCACAAATTCCGCCCGAACTGTTTCCGCAAATCGCCCGGCAATCCGGGTTTTTCGAAAGGGTCACTTTGTGCGTTTTTTCCACCTTCGGCAAAATTTCCTCAGTCAAAAATCGCGCGTACTGGTCGCTCAGAGTATCGTATTCAAAGCTGCGATTTTTGCGCGGCTGCGAACCTTCTTTCACAGGCGGAACGACGCCGGGATTGAGGAAAACCCCGATCGTGACGGGCATTTCGCCCGCGTGAATCAGGTTATCGAACACGATCGGCGCACGAAATGCCCCTTTTTCCCGAACGAAACCGCCGCCGTCCTGAAACACCATGACACAAGCCGGTTTCGAGCCGTCGTACTTCGAAGGCACGTAGACCCAGAAATCGCGCTCCGTGCCCGGGAAAATCGTGCTGGTCCAGGTATGCTGCGTCAGCTTCCCCTTCGGCACGCCTTCTTTCGGCTCAGCGTCCGGACCGGGTTTGTAATCTTCGTCAGCCGCGAAGACGGGCAGACAAATCAGGGCGAGAAATCGGAGCAGTTTCATGGAAAAATTCAATTCGGACGAACCCTGTTGATTCGTTTTTTCGACTCATCCTGAACGAATCCCGTTGCCTCGTCGACGGCGAAAATCGGCCAATTCGCAGGTTGATTAAAAGCCGGACGGGGGCAATTTTCTAACGAGTCTTAAATTTCCAGTTTTCTAAATAAAAACGGGTTCCCGTCACTTTCTCCATGCCCGAGATAACCACGTTCAACAGCAGCGAGGATGAATTGCCGCAAAACCGGCTGCTGTCTCTCGACATGTTTCGCGGACTGGTTTTGGCTTTGCTATTGCTGGAAGCAGCCAATTACGGATGGCAGCATCATATCGGCGCGGCATACCCCGATTCCTGGCTGGCCCGATTCGTCGAATTTCACGCCACCCATGTTCCGTGGGTGGGTTTTTCGCTTTGGGATCTGATTCAGCCGGCATTTCTGTTCATGGTCGGGGTGTCGATGGCGTTCTCTTTCGCCAAGCGTGCGCGAATGGGGGATCGAAACGGGGATCTGGCGGTTCATGCATTGATCCGGTCCCTGATCCTGATTTTTCTCGGAATATTCCTGCGCTCAATCCATTCGGAGTCTACGAACTGGACGTTCGAGGATGTGCTGACCCAGATTGGGCTGGGCTACTTTTTTGTCTACCTAATGTGGCAAAAGTGGTGGCGGATCCAGGCGGTGACGGCGTTGGTCGTGCTGTTCTTGTATTGGCTGATGTTCGTGATCTGGCCCGTTCCTGAAAACGTGGACTGGGCTATCGCGGCTGGCGACGGCTGGAAAACACCGCTGGAAGGATTTGCAGCGCACTGGAACAAAAATGTGAATCCTGCCCATCATTTCGATGTCTGGTTTTTGAATGGATTTCCCCGCAGCGAACCGTTTGTGGCAAATGAGGGCGGCTACCAGACTCTCAATTTCATCCCTGCTTTCGTGACGATGCTCTTCGGCCTGATGACCGGCGAATATCTGCGCGAAGAGCAGAAAGGCTGGGCGATTCCGAAATTCCTTTGTTTTCTCGGAGTCATCGGAATGCTGGTTGGCGTGCTGCTTGCTCTCGGCCCCTGCCCGATGGTGAAGCGGATCTGGACGCCGTCGTGGACGATTTTCAGCGCGGGAGCCTGCCTCGTTGGTCTTGCCTCGTTGTACGGGATGGTCGAATTATTAAACTGGAGGACAATTGCCCGCCCCTTCCGGGTACTAGGGATGAATTCGATCGTGATTTACGTGATGTGCTGGACCGTCGCTCCATGGTTGAATCAAATGCTGAAGATCCACTTCGGAGAAAATTACGGGAACTGGTTTGGTGCTCCGTTTCAGCCACTGATTGAAAACATCATCGTGCTGATCGTAATCTGGTTGATCGCATGGTGGATGTATCGGCGGCGGATTTTTCTCCGGATCTAAATCCGTTTTTTGACTCCGGGGTTGCACCGCGGGTTGCAATCGTGGATGGCAAACGCAATCATTAGGCGCTTTGGCCGAAACTGAAACAAACACCCAGGATCCGGATTCCGAAATCGAACCCGCCGCCGACGAATCCGCGTCGGCTGACGGGATGGCAGGTGTTGTGCTGGAAAAAGAACCCGGTCCCGAACCGGTCGCAGTCGGTCCGCCGCCGGTGCAGCATGAATTCAAGGTCCAGATGGATATTTTCGAAGGGCCGCTGGATCTGCTGCTTTACCTGATCAAAAAAGACGAGGTCGACATTTACGACATCCAGATTGAGCGGATCACGAAGCAATATATGAGCTTCATCGAAACGTTCAAGCTGCTGAACATCAACCTCGCCGGCGAGTTTTTGGTGATGGCAGCCAATCTCTGCTACATCAAAAGCCGGATGATGCTGCCGAAGCACG
>JABDJT010000379.1 GCA_013003335.1 Verrucomicrobiales bacterium
ACCGAGGTGTTGATCGATGCCCCAAACGAAAAATCGAATGGCCGGGAGAAAGGAGACTAAAACCGAGACCAATGACCGTTCCTGAAGTTCTCAGTCTTTTGGCTACGTTGCTGGTCATCTCGTTCCTGCTGTCCGGGCTCGAATCGGCGATCCTTTCGGTCAGCATGGTCCGGGTCCGGCATGCCGCGAAGGAAAATCCGGCCGTCGAAAAACTGGAACGAATCCTCTCTGACCGGCAACGACTCCTCATCGCCGTGCTGCTGATCAGCACCACGGCGAACCTCGCAGCGTTCGCACTGTTGACCAGCCTCATGGTCGACTGGCTCGGTTCGTGGGGCTATCTTCTCTCCTTCGTTGTGTCCCTGCCGGTTTACCTGATCTGGATCGAACTGACCCCGAAATCGCTGTTCAAGCGATTCTCTCTCCGGACATTGCGCCTGTTCTCCCCGTTTCTCCGTGCCGTTCAGTTGACCGTCTGCCCCATGCTGGCCCTGCTGTCCTGGATTCCTGACCAGATTTTCCGCCTGTTCAAACTTGAACCGGCTCCCAAACCCCGGGGCGCGACAGCCGAGGAATTCCGTGCCCTGACCGAGATTTTTGAGCGCGAAGGAACCCTCGACCAGGGCGAACGCGTGATGATTCAGAGCGTTCTCGATTTCCACCGGATCGAAGTCCGTGACGTGATGGTTCCTCTGAGCAAAACAACCGCTGTCCCCCAGGAAATGCCGGTCGATGTCGTGATGTCCCTCGCCCGGCAAACCCATTACGACCAGTTCCCGGTGATGTCACCGAACGGCGACCTGATCGGAATCGTCAGTATTCTCGACCTGCTTCGAAATCCTGTCTCTGACGGCACGGTCGAGCAACACCGGCGCAAACTCGTCCACGCGGCCCCTGAAGACAAAGCAATCAACGTCGTCAAGCGCCTGCGGCACGCCGGCCATCAACTGGCCGCCGTTTACAACGCGAACAACCGGCCCATCGGCGTGGTCAGCGTCCAGGACCTGGTGCAGAAACTCGTGAAGCCGGTCGTTGCCTGAACCAACCGGCCGGCCGGGATCAAACGTGGCCCAGCGCGTCGACGATGCTTTGCCTCGACGCGCGCCGCGCCGGAGCGATGGCGGCCAGAAACGTAAACAGGACGAGAACGAGAAAACTGATCGTGAGATACGCCGGAACGAGGTGAATTTCCCAGATCACGGCCCGTGTTGTCACCGGCGGCTCCCAGGTCGGTTTCAATCCGGCGATCAAGAGGGAAAACCCGGCTGTCAGCAAAAGGCCAACCGTCGCACCGATCACCCCGAGTAGTCCGCTTTCAATTCCGAACAGCTTGACCACCCCCGGCCGTTTCAAACCGATCGCCCGCAGGGTGCCGATTTCTTTCGTCCGCTCGACCACCGCCATGCCGATCGTATTCAAAACCGACATCGTCACGATGGTAATGATGATCACAAACACGAGTCCGAAGATGATGTCGAACATCCGCTTGGTCCGCAGGTACAAATCGGAAACGTGATACCACGGCAGGACCTCCCAGTCCCGGTCCGCAAATTTCTCCCGCAAATCCTCCGCCACGGCATCGGTTTCCTCTTCATTTTTCAAGAGCAGCCGGACGCAGGTGACTTTGTCGGTGGAAAAATACTCCTGAGCCAGTTCCAGCGGCAGGTAAACGAAACGGTTGTTCAGCGCCTCCGAAGCCAGGTCGAGAATCTGGAATACCTGGGCCCCGGTGGCGTTCAATTGCCCGGAGATATCCGGCCCCATCAGGATCACGTCCGCCCCGACCTCGATCCCGAAATTCTCCTGCATGCCGCGGGTGATGCCGATCCCCTCCGGCGTGTCGTCCGCGATCGGTCGTCCCTCGAACCGCTCGTGATTCCGGCTTCGCAGCGACGTCGCCTTGGCATGAATCGCGTCCTGCTCGGACGGAACCATGGCCCGGCCGAGGAAAAAAGATTGCGTGCCGTCGACATCAACATTTCCCCGGACTTCCAGCATTCCCGCTGCCAGTTCGATTCGCGGGTCTTCGCTGGCGAATTGCTTGATCTCCTCGAATTCCTCCGCGGAAAGCAGGTAGGCCCCCGGGTCGGAGCCGCTGTAGTGGCGGGCATCCTTTTTCCAAACCTGCACGTGACAGTTCGCCTGGTCGTAAATGTAGGCCTGCCGAATGCTGGTGAACATGTAGCTCGAAAACCCGGCGAAAATGTTCACCGCTGCGTAACCGAGCGCAACCGCGGCGATCGTCGTGATCGAACGGCGGGCGTTGCGAAGCAGGTTGCGGGATGCGAGAGCGAGCCAGGACATGGTTTCAGAAAAATCGAATCAAGAGGGTTGTTTTGGGCGAACAGACAGGATTGGTTCAGTTCAGGGCTCAAACGAGCATTTCATCCTCGGCGATCCGGCCGTCCTGGAGG
>JABDJT010000406.1 GCA_013003335.1 Verrucomicrobiales bacterium
ACTCGAACCTGATGGCATATGGATGCCTGGATGAGGTTTCCGCCGGGAAAGATACGACGACCGGCCACTGGGAAATTGCTGGAGCGCCTCTCACTGAGCCGTTTTCCGTATTCGAATCCTTTCCGGCCGATTTGGTCGCGGAACTGGAGTCTGTGGCCGGAGTCACGTTCCTCGGAAACTACGCGCAGTCCGGAACCGTGATCCTTGAGGAACTGGGCGCGAAACACTGTGAGACCGGCAGCCCGATTCTCTACACGAGCGCCGATTCCGTCCTCCAAATCGCCGCTCACGAAGGAATTATCCCTCTTTCTGACTTATACAAAATCTGTAAGAAGTGTCGATTCATCGCTGATCGAGAACGAATTGGACGCGTGATTGCCCGGCCGTTTATCGGAGATGCAGAATCCGGCTTTCAGCGAACGGCAAACCGGAAGGATTTTTCTCTCGTGCCACCCGAAACCGTTCTGGACGCCCTGACCGGGGCCGGTTTTCCGGTGATCGGTGTCGGGAAAATCTCCGACATTTTCGCGGGGAAAGGAATTACCGGTTCTCATCCGACCAAATCGAACGCTGATGGCATGGACGCCATCGGGACCTTGTGGGACTCGATCGATGAAGGGCTGATTTTCGCCAATCTGGTTGATTTCGATATGCTGTACGGCCATCGGCGGGATCCCGAAGGATACGCGAATTGCCTGGCCGAATTCGACGCCTGGTGGCTCGAATTTTTTCCCCGCATCGGGGGCGCTGATTTCGCAATGATCACCGCGGACCATGGAAACGACCCGACATGGCCGGGCACCGATCACACCCGTGAACGGGTTCCGCTCCTCGCGAAAGGTCCGGGTCTGGATGGCTCGCTTGGGAACCGGGACTCGTTCTCCGACATCGCTGCCTCGCTGGCGGACTTTTTTGGGCTCGACCGCTGGCCTTGCGGAAAGTCGGTTTTTGTTGGGAACGACTAAAGACGGTTCATTCAGTGAACTGACCCTGTTGGTTCGGGAAAGCCCTTTTTCCCGATGATTGCTGCTTTTTCCAGCAAGGCTGAAATTGTCGCATCAAATTGCGCCCCATCGGGATTTCCGGTTTCGAGAAACTTGAGCAATGCCGCGATCCGCCACCGATCGATCCCGTGCGGCACGCTTGCCGTCAGTTGATCGGAGGCTCCCCCGAATTTCGTTACCCATTTCCCCGGAACGAATCCCACTGGATGCCGGGCGGTGATTCGAAGCCACAGTTCGTAATCCTCGCAAACCCGAAACCATTCATCGAAGCCGCCGGCTTCATTCCAGAGGTCGCGGGACATCAAAACCGCCGACGGGCTGATGCAACAGCGACGGGTGCTCTCGGAAAAAATCCGACCGCTGTCGGGTTGCTGGAGGTGGGTCGGTTTGTCGGCCGGTTTCCCTTTTCGAATCCAGCCCTCTTCGCATTGCGAGATTTGAAAATCCGGGTGCTCACGATGCCATTCGAGTTGAGCCGCCAGTTTCCGGGGTTCCCACGTGTCATCCGAGTCCAGGAAAGCGATCCATTCAGCAGACGTAGCGGCGGCGCCCGTATTCCGGGAAGCAGCCGGCCCCCGATTCTCCGAATGGACAATCCAGCGATGACCGGCTCTCTCCACGAACTCCCGCACATCGCTCAGACCGAAGTCCAGTGGCGATGCGTCATCGACCACGACCAGTTGAAAGTCCGTTTCCTCCTGATTCAAAACGCTTTCGACCGCCTGCCGAAGGCGTCGCGGGCGTCCGAACGCCGGAATCACGACCGCAACGGTTGAATCAGAGGATGTTTTCAAACTATTGATCGAAATGATGTTTTTCAAAAATGAATCGATGACATCGATTCGGTGAATTCAGTTACTATGTCCAGTATCCAACGTAACGCTGCGCCATGGAGGGCTTTTTTCTGTTTCTTTTATTTGCCGGTTTCGTTCTCGGAATCGTTTTCATTGTGACGACGCTTTCGCGATTGAAAAAGAACGAGCGAATGCTGCGATCCCTTCGGCAGCAAATTCGGGACCTGCGGACCGAAATCCATGATGCAGGGCTGGAACCGGAAGAGGAGTCGAGCGAGTTGAAAGAGCGCTTCGATGAAGCGAAAGAGCGCGCTTTGTCCGAACCGGAAGACGATCTACCCGCAGGACCACCTCCCCTTCCATCGCGAGCGGATGTAGAGGCGGATGTGGATGTGCACGAAGCTGAGGATGAGGAACCTCCACCCATTCCGCTCGCCGCGCCTGAGCCTGCCGTGGCAGCAAATTCCGCAGAACCGAAATACGCTGCCAACGAGGCGGCACCGGCTGAAAGTCCGCCGTCTCCCCAACCGGTCGCTCAACCTCGAAAGCCGCGGGAGAACAAGTTGCGCCCGATTCTGGAGAAACTGTATTTGTGGCCGCCGAGCGGTGATGACGCAGCGGAGGCAACGATCCTGGGATGGTGGCTTTCGCGGATCGGGCTGATTCTGCTGATTATCGCAGCGACCTTCGGGGGCCTGTATGTGTCGAAGGACGCGCCGCCGATCCTTCGTGTGCTGGCTCTGTCCGGCATTTCAATCGGGGTCGTCGTCCTCGGTCTTTGGCTGGAGAAGCGTCTCGCGGCGTTCGGGCGCCTGATTTCCGCGGGTGGTCTCGGCCTGGGATACTTTACCTCATTCGGAGCCTTTGCCCTGCCTGCCCTGAAGGTAATCGAATCCGTGCCCCTGGCTCTCGCCATTCAGGCGGTAGTCGTCGTCATCCTGGTTGCGTGGAGTCTCTGGAAGAACGACGAGGTTGTCGGCGCGATGGCCGTGCTGCTGGGATATGTTTCGTGCTTTTTTTCCTACCGGCACGACGAATTGCACTTCGTGCTCGCAGGAGTGATGCTGCTCGGAGCGGCGAGCGCGTTTCTCCTCTGGAAGCGGGACTGGTTGTGGGCGCAGGGAATTGGAATACTCGGAACGTGGGGTGGCTTTCTGCTGATGGGATTGTTCGAATGGGCTGACCAACCGGAAACGGCTCCGGCTTTCGCTCTTCTCGTGGTGTGTCTCGCGGTAGCAGCCTTGATTTTTGAAGCCGCTCATTTCCTGTCCAGCCCCCGCCATGAACCCGGTTCCAATTCCGGAAAGTGGATCAAGCGGTTGTCGATCCTGTCCAGTTCCCTGGCTATCGTGGCGGGTTACCTTTCCGTTCGCGCAGCCTATCCGGATTTGGCTGCGTGGTTTTTCCTGACGTTTTCCGTATTGATGCTGGGATTCGCCTTTGCCCATTTCCGGAGCGGAAAGTCCGTCGGACTGGATCAGCTGTTCTTCCTGAAATCGATGGGCCTCTTATGCCTGTTCTTTGTGGAATATTTCGATGGCCCGGTCCGTTGGCTGTCAATCAGTCTCCAGGCGGGAGCGGTATTGTGGTCCTTCTACAAAACCCGTTACCGCTGGGTGGAGATCGCGTTCTGGGTGTTTTTCGCCGTGGCGGGAATCGTGATTTTACACGGAATTTTCGACGATCAACCAGCCTGGCTGTTTTACGGCGTCCGCAACCTTGTCGGAATCACGGCTCTGACCGCTCTGTCTTTCTGGATCGCGATCCATCGGGCAATCCGATTTCCGGATTCCGAAAAACCGGCCCCGGTCAGTTCGCCCTGGAATCCTCTCTACCTGCTGGCAGCCGGATTTCTCGCCGTTCCGGCCATCTCGCTCGCGCTCGTGCCGTGGATCAAAACGGATGCACTTCGGCCCGTTTCCATGGCGATCACGGGGCTCTTCCTCGCTGCACCCCTTTTGAAATGGCCGCGCATTGGCCCGGTGCTCTCACTGATCCTCGTTTTGTCCGGAGCCTTCATCACGTTCCTCGTGATGAGTTCCAATCTGGAACTCGAAACCGCCTCGTCGATTGGCCTTGTTTTCACCGCGCTGGCGATCGGGATCGCGGAGTTGGTTCGCAAGTGGTGGATGCCGCACTGGCACATCGGGAATGGTGTGCGGTCGCTGTTTGCCGCTTTCGGATTGCTGCTTTTCCTGCGGACATGCTCCCTCACGATCGAGCAAGTCGGCTGGGGCGGAGCGATTGTTGAAGTTCTCTGCCTGATTGCACTGGCAGCGCTCGGCGTATTCTGGCTGTGGAGACTTTCGATTCCGTTCCGCGACGGCTTGAAGTCCAATGCTCCGGCTTCTCACCTGGGATGGCAATGGGGAATCAGTGTTTGGATCGGCCTGATCGTCGGCGCCTTTGGCGCATTTGAAATGGCGAACACCGATTTCCAGGGAATCTGGGTGATGGGCGCTGGAGTCCTGCTTTTTGCCGCGTCGTTCCTGACAAGAAATCCAGTACCGGCGGTAGCCGGCGGGTTCCCCCTCGGTTTCGGCCTGCTGAATTATCTCGATCAATTCAAGGCCGCAACGCCTCTGCCCGAGCATCTCCTCGCAACCGTGATTGGCATCGTGCTCGTCGCCGGAACGGCCGTCGTCCTCTGGCGTTTCACCCGGGAGATGAAACCGGATTCGACTGTCCTCAGCGGCTTCGAACTCGCTCTGCACGCGATCGCCCTGCTTGTGCTGCATTGGTTCGTCAGGAATCAAATGGATGTGTCCCAGGTCTTCTTTGCCAATGCAGCTCTGGCCGTCGGCCTGATTCTTCTGGCACGGATCCAGCCCATGCGCGGGCTTCACGTAGCGAGCGGGATTCCAATTCTGTATGCCGCGCTCCACGCTTTCACGTACGTCACGGAACTGAATCAAAACGAAATCGGCGCGGATTCCTGGTGGTGGTTCGGGATGGCACCGGTACTGGTTTGGATCTGGTTGGCGACGCATCGCGATCGGGACATTTCCAGTTTCAGCCCGGAACCGGAGCAAAACCGACTCGCTTTCGGTTGGCCCGTTTTCCTGGGATCTGTCGCCCTGGCGATTGCCGTCGCATTTGGAATCACCGTTCCGTGGAACCCTGTGGGATTCGCGGCAGCAGCTGTGATCATCGTGGCACTGTGGCGCTGGCAGGGCGGAATCGGCGGGAATTTGTGGAGCTGGTTCCTGTTGCTTATCGCGTTTGGCCACAACTGGTATGTCATCATTGAAGCCAACCCCGAAAAACACACGGCTACTCTGATTGCCACCTCCCTGACAGGAATCCTCGCCCTGCTGCATGGCGTAATCTTCCCCCGCAGCCGGGTGGAATATCGGCGGGCGTCCCTTCTCAACTCCCTGCCCGCCCTGTTGCTGTGCTTTTTCGCTTTTTTTCCCGGGGTACTGGGCGTTGACAATCTCACCACGGTTTTCTGGGGCATCGCTTCCATCGTGGTCTTCGCGACCGGCCTCATTGCCGGGCTGCGGGTCTACCGAATCGTGGGCCTGGGCGGACTTGTCTTTTGCATCGGGCGAATTTTTCTCGTCGATATCCAGGACACATTCTACCGAATCCTCGCCTTTTTCGCCATCGCCGTCGTCATGCTCGTAATCGGCTACCTCTATCATCGGTTCCGCGACCGCATCGAAAACTTCGGAGAGAAAAAAGGCGCATAACCGGTTGCGGAAATCGCAGGGCAACCGCAAAATTTCCGCCGTGGCGGAAGAAACCGAATCACCTGAACCTGATCAATCGAGCGGGGCCGAAGACATTCCGGCTCCGACTCCTCCTTCGATTAATCTCCCACCGCCCGACAAGTTTGACGTTTCACAGGGCGAAGATCTGGAGGCTGTCCTCGAGCGGAACCGGCAGATCAAGGAAGAGAACACCACTGTTTCCAAAAAGCAGAAAAGAAAGTGGCGGAAAGAGAAGAGGAAACTCGACCCGGGAGAAGCACGGGACAGGAGAAGAAACTGCTGCGGCTGCCTGTTGCTCTTTGTGCTGTTTCTTGTCGTCCCCTCGGTCATCATCCCCGGCTGGATAATTTACAAAGCCGTCAGCGGCCCGGCCAAAGCCGGGTTTGAGACCGTGGACTACACGAAGGAATCCGGAGTGGTCACAGTGGACGAAGCGCCCGGCGACAAAACCCTGATCCTGGCCAGCTGGCTTATCTACCAGGCGGAAAAAACGCCGCATGAGTTGAATATCGTGGCCCAGGACGTCACGGTTTCCGGAATTTTTGAAAAAGATGTCGTGATTCACGGCGTGTATGTGACGCTGGAGAAAGGCACCGTGTTCCGCGGAAACGTGGATGTGAACGCCGTCGAAGTGATCGACAAGGGCGCTTCAGTCGAAGGCAAAACCGGTGGCCGCGTCTTTTTCCAGAAATCAGCAGACTGATGAAAACGAACCAACAGGGTCTGTCCGACGAACCAACCGTATTGGATCGAAATGGCCGGACGAGCTACCGGGGTCTGTTCGGGAAAGCAACCCTGTTGCTTCGTTTTGCCCTGGTCGCGCTGTTTCTTTCCGCCTGCGACCGGAGCGAGCCGGACGAATTACTGACCTTTGAGCAGGCCCACATGGGCGCGAATTTTACGATCCGAATTTTCGCGAAGGAATCGCAACGTCAGGCAGCGCAGGATGCAGCAGGCCTGGCTTTCGCCGAGGTCGCCCGGCTCGAGAAGATCTTTTCCGATTATCGACCGGATTCGGAAGTGATTTCGCTTGCGGACCTGGGTCCGAACACGCCCCGACAGGTGTCGGATGAATTGTTTGAGGTGCTCCAATTTTCGAGGGCACTTGCGGAGGAAACGGGCGGCGCGTTTGATGTCACGGTGGCTCCCATGATCCGGCTCTGGCGGATGAGCCGCAAAAATCACACCACTCCGAAGCCTGACCAGATGAAAGCTGCGCGGGAACGGTCCGGTTTCCAAAAGCTGAAACTCGATCCGAAAACGAAGTCGGTGATTTTTACCGTGCCGAACATGAGGTTGGATTTTGGCGGCGTGGTGAAAGGCGTGGCGGCGGACACTGCGCTCCGGATTCTGCGGGAGGCCGGATTCCCGCGATCGATTGTGGCCGCCAGCGGGGACATCGCGGTCGGTGATCCGCCTCCGGGCCGGGACGGCTGGCGGGTTGGGATTGAGTCGCTCGATGTGATCGAGAATGAAGGCGACGATCTGACCGGTCGGGTATTGCTGGCGAATGCCTCGGTTTCCACTTCGGGCGACGCCCGGCAATACATCGAGATCGATGGCATTCGATACTCCCACATCGTGAACCCGGAGACCGGGCTGGGCTTAACGGAGCGAATCGGGGTGACAGTGATTGCACCAACCACGACGGAAACGGACAGTTTTGCCACGGCAGTCAGCATCCTCGGCATTGAGAAGGGCCTGGCGTTCGTGGAAGCGAAGGATGACGTGGAGTGCCTGATTTTCCGCGAAAAACCGGACGGTGATTTGGAGCGGACCGAGAGCAGCGGCTTCGGAAAATTCTGGATTCCGGACGACCA
>JABDJT010000463.1 GCA_013003335.1 Verrucomicrobiales bacterium
GCTCCGCACCAATCCTGATCCGGAAGTCCGCCGGCGAATCGAGCGGATTCTGCAGGGCATGGAATAGTCCCGTTCCGATCCAACAGGGTCCGTTCGGCAAACAACCCAATTCTTTCAAAATTGGGGCCCGGAAATCGTTCCGAAAACTGGTTCGGGATTCCAGAATAATTGGGTCTGTTTATAATTAAATAGAACAGGCCTAAAAACCATAAAATGGTGTTGACTGTTTCTATGGAAAATGGGATAACTTCTGCACATCCGAATTTTATCAAAATTGAGGCTTAAATTTTATATTTCTCGAAATTTTGATAGAAGCCGGGCGGCCCGTTTTGTCCGTGAGGCGGGCAGATGACCTCTTCCTTTTCCACCTGCAGCAGCCACCATGTTTTCCAGCCGATCCCAGGGAATTACCCGCCTCCATTTCGTATTTCAGCTCGCCGGGGTGCTGGCCCTGGTTTGGATCATTTACCCGGCAGTGAACTGGATCCGGTTCGGCGGTGAACTCAAAGCTCACGATTATGTTCTCGTCACAGGCGTGCTGATCGTTGCTGCCCTGCTTGAGATTCTCACTCGACCCGGCGAAACGAAGCACCTTTCCGGCCTGAGTCGCTCGCAGGTGACAGCCGTGACCCACCGGCAGACGCTGTTCGCGCTGGTGTCGGTTTTCGGGACGATGGTGATGCTGAAAGACAACAGCCTGTCGCGGGCTTTCCTGGCGCTGTTCTTTCCGTTTTATTTCGTGTGGATCGCCTGGTCGAACCGGACCGGATACCGGATGCTGCACCGGACGCTGTATCGAAACCGGGGCAAGGGGCTGTCGAAGGCGCTACTGATCGGCCCGCGTTCCGCCGTGAGCCGGTATTGCGATAATCCGAACCCGGTGAAACCGCCGGGCACGGATATCCTGGGATACGTCGCGGTGGATTCGGACATCTTCCCCGCTGCCAACGGCGCGATCGCTCTTCCCCAGATCGGCGTGATCTCTGATCTCCAGGCTATTTGCGAGGAAACGAAGGCCCGTGCCCTCCTGCTTCTCGGGCTGACGGACCGGAAAGACCTGGTCCCTCCCCTGACGCAAATTTCATCCGAACTCGGTTTGCGGACGATGTGGCTCGACGACGTCGACGCACACTACGGCACCGGCAGCCAGGCCTACCATTCTGCGAATTATTCCGTCGTGACCAGGCTGCGGGAACCTCTCGAAGACCCGGTCAATCGATGCATCAAGCGGTTCGTGGATTTCGTGGGTTCAGGAATCGCGGTCGCCCTGTTCCTGCCTCCGATGATCCTGGCGGTCGGCCTGATTCACCGGTTTCAATCTCCCGGACCCCTCTTCTATCGCCAAAAACGCTCGGGCCGGAATGGAGAGACGTTTGAAATGCTGAAGTTTCGCTCCATGCACGTCGAAGATCCGAACCGCGAATTCGAGCAGGCGAAACAGGATGATCCACGGGTGTTCCGGGGAGGATTGCTCCTGCGGAAATGGAGCATCGATGAACTGCCCCAGCTGATCAACGTCTTCCGCGGCGAAATGAGCCTCGTCGGACCGCGTCCCCATCCGCTGCCGCTGGACGAACGTCTCGCCACCGAAAGCGGCGTTTACCGGCTCCGGAACCTGGCCAAGCCCGGAATCACCGGACTGGCGCAGTGTCGCGGTTGGCGGGGTGAAACACGGAGGCCTGACCAGGTGCGAAACCGGGTTCGGCTCGATCTCTTTTATATCCAGCACTGGTCCATCGGCTTCGATTTCCGAATCATGGCCGAAACCGTCCGGCAACTGGTATTCCCCCCGGATTCGGCGTGTTAAAGCGCCGGCCGAAACCGAAACAAACACAATGGCAAAACAGACAGAATCCGAAGGATTCCAGTGGCTCGAAGTGGATTTGAGCGACGTGCGTTTCCTTGTCCGCAAGCATCTGCGCCTGCTAATCCTGGCGCCGATCCTCGGATTCGTGTTGGCCGCGCTTGCATCATTCCTCGTGAAGCCTGTGTTTACCGCGAACGCCACAGTTTTCATCCGACCCAATTTCGATCAGGACTTTCAACTGGAAGGGGCCAGTTCAAAACTGGAAGACGACGACTCCCTGCGCTCCATGCAGGAAACGCTCGTTTCCGATACCATCGTCCTCGGGATGGTCGATCGGCTCGGTCTGCGAAACGACCCGGATTTTCTCGGTGAAGGAGTCGACCCGGAACCGCTGTCCGATGCCGCCCTGTTGCGAAAAATCCGGGACCGCTATTCCACGGACCTCGTTCCCACCACCCGGCTGGTGGAACTCACAGTGAGAGACTTCTCCGCCGAACGGGCACCGGAAATCGCCCGGACCTTGATTGACGAATTCCTGGTGCATCTCCGGGACGACCGGAATGACAAGGAAATCGAATTGCGGCAAACCCTCCTTCTCCAGGCGCGGAAAGCCCTGGCCGAGGCCCTCGAGGCTGAGCGGAAGCTGGAGAATTTCCGGTCTGAAAATCCGGGCCTGTTCGTGGAGCAGGACAGCAGCGTTTTCCAGGAACGCCTGTTGCAACAAGGGTCGGCCCTGAACGAAGCCAATGCGGAAGTCTCGCGTCTCGCGGGAATGCTTTCGGCCCTGTCCGAGATCGACCCAGAATCCGAACCCATCCGCGTCTTTCAAATTCTCAGCAATCGAAACAGCGAATACCTGTCGGAACTGATGACAATGCGGGCCTCCGCGAAGGCTGATCTCGCGGTTGCACGAAAGAGATTCACGGTAAGACACCCCGATTACCTCGACGCCGCGAACCGCCTGGACGAGGTGGAAGCAACTCTGCGGGTGTACGCCGGCGAGATGAAAAGCAGCGTGCAATCCGAGTATGCCGCCGCAAAACAAAAGGCGGAAAAGTTGAACGAAACCCTGACTGCCTTGCAGGGAGATCTCGTGGGCGTCAAATTCGGCAGCGCTGAGTTTCGCGGCTTGAAAGACGAAATCGACCGGACCTGGAACACTCATTCCCGGCTCCAGCAGAAAATCATGGACCTGGATCTTGATCCCGAGGTGAAGCCGACCTTCGCCACAGTCATGAACAAGCCCGTCGTGCCTGATCGGAAGAGCAGTCCCCGCCGCTCCTTCTGGGCCGTCGGCGGAACAATTCTCGGCGGACTGACCGCGCTCGGCTGGATCCTCTTCCGCCACCGCAAAGGCCTGCCGTTCACTTCCAACGAACAGGTGGCCGACTTGCTGAACCTCCCTCCCGTGGCCGAGATTGAAGTCCCCGTGGAAGGCGATTTCGCCTACCGCTCAGCACGGGTCGAGCAGTCGCAAGGAATGCTGAACCTTTTACTGTCGCTGCGCGACGCCCGAGTCATCCAGGTTGCTTCTATTCACGCCTCCACAGGCGCCGGGGTCCTCGCATGGGTGATCGCAAAGCTGTCCGCGCTTCGTGGAAGTCAATCCCTGCTCATTTCCTTTTCCTACCAGGCGATCACGAATCCTCAAATTCAGCCCTCGGGCAACCCGAATCTGTCCGTGCTGGAACTCCCGGCAAGCCTCCTGCTGGACCCGGAATCTTTTCGCCGCGGCCTCACTACCACCCTGGCAGATCATGACCGGGTTTTCATCGACACCACCCGCCTGTCGGAATCCCAGGCGCGATTGACGATTGCCGGACTTGCACAGAAAACCATCATCGCGGTCGCAGAGGAAGGCCCCTCCACGCGGGGCGAATTCGAATCCTACCTGCGCCAGTGCGTCAGCGCAGGAATCTTTTCAAACTCCGTGGTTTACCTCCGGGAGGCCGCTCCTCCGCGCCTGAAAATGGAACCCCCGAAAGTCCTGTCACTACCCAAACTCAGGCACCGCAACCTTCGCCCCAACTCAAAACGCGGACGAAAAATCCGGGCCGCTTCCTGATTTTCTTTTCTTCCCTTTCCCTTTGGTGCGTTGAAACTGATTCCCTATACCGACATTCGGAACGCGATTCCCGCGATCGCCCTGGTGGCAGCGAACGTGACGGTGATGGCGGGGCCGAAAGTTCAGTTGGTGGCCATTCTCGCAGTGTTTGCGCTTTTCTTCCGCTATCTCGAAATCGATCGAAAAGGAGTGGTCCTGATCGGCTACGTTTGCCTGATCCTCGGCATCGGATTTCTCACCTATGGAGGACATCACGCCGTGGTGAAAGCGGGGAAACTGGCGCTGTTCTGCCTGGCCTCCGCGCTGGCCGTTCGAGGTTCAGGCGACGGCGACAAAAGTTTCCCGGCCCTCGTCGCCCTCCGCGCATTCTTCGGGCTGTGCGCCGCCAATTTCCTCTATGCCGCCGCGACGGGGAACAAGGTCTTTCGCGCGGACCATTTTATTGAGTTCTCCATTTACAGCTCCTACACGATCGGCCTGCTGGTCTACCTCGCCCGCCCGCGCCTGACACTTTCCGATCGCGGTCTTGCCTGGGTTTTTGCCCTGCTCTGCGGATCCACCACCGGACTGGTCGTGCTGATTCTCGCAGATCTCATCGGGCGAAAATGGAAACCGAAATTTGTGATCGGATCGGCCTGCGTGGCTCCGTTCGCAGTTTTTGCTCTCCACCGCCTGATGGAAGCGCGCGGAAAAGAGCTGTCGCTTGAGTTCCTCGCCAACAGCGACCGCGCCGTTTTGCTCCGCACGTTTTACGACACCACCCTGCAGACCTTTTCGAAAACCGACTGGCTGTTCGGAGTTGGAGTCGGAAGACCCTTCCATGAGTTCATCACGCCCGATCGCGGTTTCGACGGATACCTCTACCGACTCGGGGAGGACGGCATCTATTCCTTCTGCCTGCACAACGAAGCGGCTCGAATCCTGTGCGATTTCGGCCTGGTCGGCCTCCTGCTCGTCGGTCTCCGCCTGTTCGCCAACTGCCGCCTGCCGGTTCTCGTCCTCCTCGGGCTCTGCATGCTGACCAACTCCTATCTCTACTCGTTTTCCGGCGCCCTGATCGCCTCCAGCCTTTTCAATCCGAAACCTGCCCGCCTGCGAAGCCGCGCCCGCGAACAGCGGGAAATCGAAACACCTGAAACCGACAGAGCCTATGCGTGACCTCACCTCCAGCCCAACCATTGCCGTCGCCATCGCTGCGCGCAATGCCACCCGATTCATCGGAGCCACTCTCGATTCGCTCGTCGAACAATCCCGGAAACCGGACCAGGTGATCGTGATCGACGATGGTTCCACCGACGGAACGGCCGCTCTCGCTTCCATCTACAAGAGCCGACTCTCCAACCTGACCGTGATCCAAAACCAAACCTCTCTCGGCATTTCCGCCGCCCGGAACCGGGCCAACGCGGCTGCGGAAACGGACTATATCGCCGTGCTCGATGCCGATGACCTGTTCGGCCCGGACACGATGCAGCAATACGCCGAATTCCTGACGGACCATCCTGATACCGATCTGCTCTATGCCGATACCCGCGTGTATGACTCGGAGATGAACCACGGAAAAGCACGACACTACCCCAGCTTTCGGACTTCCCGGGAAGCCATTCGGCGGACGCTCGGTTCGCCGCTGGTCCCGTTCAAGCATTCGAGCATGGTCTACCGTCGCGAGGCCTTCGAAGAAATCGGCGGATACGATGAATCGCTACCAATCAAGGTGGATGTCGACCTCTTCCTCCGCTTTCACGCTGAGGGAATGAAGGTGCTGAAACTGGATCAGACCACCTCATTGCACCGGAAACACGATCGCCAGGTCAGCGTGAACCGGCTTCGCGGTATCAAGGCCTACCGACGCCTCGTCCAGACTTACGAGCCGGATCCCATCGTTCGCGGTCTCCTGCTGTCCACCCGCATTCCATCGGAAATGCTGAAACTGCTGCTGCGCGGCTGAGGCCGAATTTCGATCAATCCAGCACGCGCAGGGTCAGCCCCTGCAGGCGCCAGCGTCCTTTCGCTTCCACGCCGAGGTGGGGGCTGCTGTCGAGGATCAGTTTTTGGCCGGCTTTCAAAACACCGATATCGCTCAGGATTCCGTGCTGCTCCTTTGAGTCGTTGTCGCCATCGACGCAATAAATCGCGAGAGGTTTGTGATCGCCAACGCGGTAATTCCCGCCGGTGACACCGTTCCCCGCGACGATGGCGGCCGACTCGATCAGCACGTCCTTGTCGAAGGAGAAGTGAAACTCTTCGCCGGAATCGACCTGCTCGACCTGCCCGCCCGTGATGCCCATGCCGCGCGGATTGAAAGAAAACGCGCGGGGCGGCGCCCCCTGTTTCGGCCCGAGGCCACTCATTGTCATCGTCGCGGCTCCGCCGCCGATTTCGAGTTTGAGCGGACCGGATTTGCCTTCGAACTTTGATCTCAAATCCGCATCATTCACAAAGTCGAGCGTGATTCGCTTCGCCGGAACAAAGTCGGTGAAGCGGTGACCGCAAGCGTTCCGGTGTTCTTCGGCGAGTTCAGTCAGCGCAACCACGACTGGCTGCAGATCGGCCTCCTCGATCCGGTTGTTTTCCTCTTTGGGATCGGTCGCGAGATCATACAACTCGCCCGGTTCGGCTTTACCGAATCGGCCCAGGTTTGCATTGAAAAACAACTTCCACTTCCCTTCGAATTTTTTCCCGCTGTGGGTGATGTCGTCCGCCCGGATCGCCATCGCGGCCGGATCCTGTTTCGCTTCCTTGTGGTCGTTGAAAAACACCGGTGGCCGCCACGTCATCTCTTCGCCCCGCCACGCTGCGAGGACGGAAAAACTGTCTTCCGCTCCTTTCTCTCCTGCCTGCAAATCCGGCAACGGTTTCCCGAGAATTTCCGCAAACGTCGCGAACAAATCCTGGTGCCCCGTCAGGGTGTGATTTGTGGTTCCCGGCTTCAAGCCGCCCTTCGGCCACGCGACGAGAAAGGCGACACGATGACCGCCCTCGTAGACGGAACCCTTGTTGCTGCGAAACGGGCCGGTGGCGACTTTGCTCTGAATTTCCGCACCGTTGTCCGCCGTGAAAATCACGATGGAATTCTCGATCAGTTTCGCGCCCTCGCGACGCGGGTCGTCGGTCGCTTCGAGGTAGTCGATCAGCCTGCCGAGCGCGACGTCATTTTCATAAATGAAATCGTGCCGCGCATCCATCGGGTCGCCGGATTTCGTCCGGGCGGCTCCCGCCACCGGCTTCCCGTCAATGTCCGTATCCGGCGTGTAGGGGCCATGATTCGAGTTGGACGGGTAATAGAGAAAAAACGGTTTTTTTGCGGTGTTGGCCTCGTCGAGAAAGGCAATCGCGTTGTCGGAATGTCGACCGCCCAGCTCGGTGAGGACATAGGCATTCGGCCCTTCCGAAAAAAGCTCCCGGCCTTTCCCGGTCGCCCCGACGATTTTCCGCCCGTCGATGTGTCCCGGTCCGGCCTTCTGTTCCGGCCCGTTCTTTCTCCGGCCGCCCGGACCGGACGTGCCGTGCGATCGCGAGGTGAATTTCGCCATGTCGAATCCGTGATCCAGAGGGGTCGTGTGCATCGGCATGCTGAAATGGGCATCTTCGAAGGCAGCCGCGGGAAGCCCGTGATGATTCCGGTAACGCAGCCCGACATGCCATTTTCCGACCAGGCCGGTAGTGTAGCCGCTGTCGCGAAACAAGGTGGCCAGCGTCGGCCGGCCTTCCTCAATCATCGGATCGCCCTGGTTGCCGAACAGCACGAACTGTTTCAGCCGGTTCCGGAACGGATACCGGCCTGTGATCAATCCGTATCGGGTCGCGGTGCAACGAGTCGAAGTCGAATGAGCATCGGTGAAACGCACCCCCATCCCAGCGAGTTTTTCCATGCCCGGCGTGGCGATCTGGACATCGTCAGCATTTCCTGTGATGTCCTGGTATGCGCTCGTGTCGCCCATCCCCATGTCGTCGGCCATGAACAGGATGACGTTCGGCGGCGGTTCGGCGCCGCGCGCCGGGAGGGCGACCAATAGGAAAACGGAGGCAACTGCAATTCGATGCATGCCGGATTCTGCCAGAAACCGGATCCGATGAAATCGCACGTGTAAGCCGCATGGCTTGATTCCGCCTCTCCCCGACTTGGCCTTTCCGGGCAAATTCCCTTACGTTTCCGAAAGAAACCGCTCCCGACATGTCTTCGTTTTTTCCTCAAAAATGCTCCGGCCCGATCCAACGGCGCAGCTTTCTCGAAATCGGTGGACTCAGCGTGCTGGGTCTGGGGATGAGCGATTTCCTCCGCTACCAGGCTCTCGCCAAATCCGGCGATGAAGCGGTCGTCGACAAGGACACCTCGGTCATTTTCGTTTGGTTGCCGGGCGGTCTGCCGCACATGGAAACCTACGACATGAAGCCGGAGGCTCCTTCGGAATACCGAGGGATTTTCAGCCCGGTGAAAACCAACGTGCCCGGCATTGAGGTCTGCGAACACCTGCCGCGACACACGAAAATCGCCGACAAATTTTCCCTGATCCGCTCGATCTGCCACGAGTTCGCCGATCACGGTGGCGCGCACAAGCGCATGATGACCGGGCGTCCGCCCAAAACGCCCACCGGCACGGTGAACGATCAGCCGGCGGTTTCCTCGATCGTGAAAAAAATGCTGACCGGCCGGAAAAGCGCGAGCGACATGCCCGTCTGCGTTTCGGAAGTCGATGGAGGCCGGCAGGGAATCGATACCTTTGCAATGGGCTCGGCCTGGCTGGGCGCGGCGAACACGCCATTCATCGTGGCCGGAAATCCCGCCGACCCGAAATTCAAGGTCGACAACATCGGCGTGAAGCCGGAGATGGAAACGCGGATCGATGACCGACTCTCGATGCTGAAGGGTATGGATAAATTTCGCCGGGAGATCGACAAATCCGGCGCCATGGATGCCATGGACAGCTTCAACCGGCAGGCCATGGAAATGCTAATGAGCGATTCCGTGCGCGATGCCTTCGATCTTTCGAAAGAACCGGAAGCCGTCCGTGAACGCTACGGCATGCACGCCTACGGCCAGCGCGCCCTTATGGGCCGGCGGCTCGTCGAGGCCGGCAGCCGGTTCGTCACCATGGTTTGGGAAAACCCGTTCCCCGGCAAGCCGACTCCGAAAAACTGCGCCTACAACTGGGATTGCCACGCAGTGAACTGCGATATTTTTGAAGACTTCAAATGGCGCGCGCCGGTCTATGACCAGGCGCTCTCCGCCCTGATCGAAGACCTCCACCAGCGGGGTCTCGACAAGAAAGTTCTACTCGTCGTCGGGTCCGATTTCGGTCACACGCCGAAGCTGACGGAGCGTCGCGGCACCAAATCCGGAGTCATGCAGCCCGGCCGCGATCACTGGCCGAAAGCCATGTCGCTTCTCGTTTCCGGCGGCGGCCTGAACATGGGGCAAGTGGTCGGTGCGACCAACGCGAAGGGCGAACATCCCGTCGAGCGTATCCTCGCTCCGAACGATCTTTGGGCCACGGTCTACCGTCACCTCGGAATCGATCACACGGCTTACCTGACCAACCTGGAAGGCCTGCCGATGCAGATTTTGCCGAGCGGCAAAGCGATCGCCGAGCTCGGTGGCGCGGCTTGAGCAACTCGGAGGGTTCTGCCTTGACCCTTCGCTGAGTCGCGGTTCAGACTGGTCTGGACATGGACCCTGATTCTGCTGCGTACGACGCCGGTTATGAAATGGGATACGCCGTGGGTGGCTTTATTGGCTGTCTCGCCATGGTGATCATCCCGATTCTTTTCATCCTCTCGCTCATCTTCGCGATCATCAAAAAATCGAAGGGCTGGACGATTGTCTGCGTCCTATCCGGGCTTGCCGGTCTCGGCCTGATTGCTCTCGCGGTTTTCGGAATCATCACCGCCCAGAAAGAAGCCGGCAAACCCCGGGCGATTCCCTCCAACGACGGTCTCGTCGAACTGACCGGCCCCAAATCGTGGAAAGACCTGTCCACCATGCTCGGAGTCGAAGACGCCTCCGTTCAGATTGGGAACATTTTCCAGGAGGAGTACCTCGTCGTCATTTCCGAACCCAAATCTGATTTTGACGACGACTTCACCACGAAGGATTACACTGAATTGATCCGCGAACTCAATCTCGAGGGGACCGACCAATCCACCGACGAAACCGCGCTCAATCCGATCCAGGTCAATGGGCTGGATGGATTTCAATATGAATTCCAGGCCAGAATCGACGGATTGGATATCGTTTACCTCATGACCATCGTCGGCGGAAAAGATCACTTCCACCAGGTCATGGCCTGGACCATGCCCTCGAAAAAAGCCGTCGCTTTTCCCAAGTTCCGCGACGCCGCCGCCACCTTCCGGGAGAGGGCAAAATAGGCGACCCGAATTTGAACCAACAGGGTTGATTCGCCGAACAGACCCTGTTCATTCGGGGCGATGAATGTTCGATTCGCCTTCGCCTGCCTGCTTCCCGTCCTCGCTTTCGCCGAACACGGCGGAACCAAAAAGTGGGAGGAGAAGAACCGGGAAATCCGGGAGCAGTTCGCCGGCAAAATCACCAACGAGAATGTGCCGGTGTTCTGGTCGAAGGACGGAACGTCCTCCGTTTTTCACCTCGAAATCGAGCCGGGAAAACGCGAATGGCGATCGCTGGACCTGGCGTCGGGAAAAATTACGGAGCTCGGGAAGAAACCGGACGACACCGAAAAGTCCGCGAAGCAGCCGCCGAAGGACAAGCCGGAAAAAGGCACACCACCTGCCCTGGAATCGCGCCGCGGCTGGGCTTCCTACGAGAGTAAGCACACCGCTGAACTC
>JABDJT010000473.1 GCA_013003335.1 Verrucomicrobiales bacterium
CGTGTGGCCGGCATGTTCCGGCCTGTGCTTGATATGTTGATCAATCTCCTTCGTCCCCTTTGCCAGCAGAAACAGGCCGCCACCGATCAAAATCAGATCCCGCCCCGATATTCCGATATCGAAATAGGGGACGGTAAATAAGTTGTTCTTCAAATCCATGATCCACTTGATCGAGAGCAGCAACAATACGCGCATGATCATGGCCAAAGCCAAACCGATATAACGGGCCCGCTTGCGATGCTCCTCCGGCAGTTTTTCGACGATGACAGTGAGAACGACGATGTTGTCGATCCCGAGAATGATCTCCAGAAACGTGAGGGTAACCAGCGCGATCCAGGGTTCCGGGGTAGCGAGCCATTCCATGATACGAGAGTGTAGTCAAATTCAGGTGTGAGTCACGAATGAACAGGGTTGGTTTGCCGGACAAACCCTGTTGGTTCGTTGATTGGCGATTGCTACAAAATTCAAAAAGTTGTGTAATGGAGGTCCACCAGTTCCACACCAACTTTAAGAAATTATGAACAATGAAACCGTCATCCGCGAAGCGCAGTTCAATCCCAAGGTGAAGACGTATTTCGTGGTGGGGAGTTGCCTGGCCTGGGCCTTTTCCATCATTGGAATTCTCGTTTTACCGATCTGGATTCCAATCGCTTTCGTGGTGGCAGACAAGTGGTTCAAGAGTCTCCAGTGCATTTTAACCAACAAAACCCTGATTGTTCGAAAGGGTGTGCTGGTGAAAGTGGAAAAGACGATACCGCTCGACAAGATTACCGATCTTGGATCGATCCAGGGTCCGCTGATGCGTGCGTTCGGAATTGAGAGCATCTCGGTGGAGACAGCTGGAAGTTCGGTGGGAGGGGCTTTGGTCCAATTGCCGGGCCTGATCGGTGTTGATGATTTCCGGGACGCGGTTTTGGCTCAGAAAGAGGCACTGATTGCGAAAAACTCGGGGATGCCGCAGCAGTCCGCTCCAGCATTACCGACCTCGGCAGTGGCTGAAGTTGCCGACAGCGAGGTCGTGTCTTTGCTCCGGGAAATGCGGGACTCTCTCCGCAAGCTGGAGGAAAGAAGCTGATCACGGTTTGTCCGGCAGGGGGACATCGAGTGCCGGAACATCAAGAGGCGACGGAGCGGAACGGGAAGATTCAGGCTGACTCTTTGCGGAATTGGTATCTGGGACGTTCCGGTTAACCAGGGAGCGATTGGGCTGTTTTGGCGGTTTCGGGGTCGGGGCTTTCATTTTCCGCGCCGTGACCCAGATTCGGCTGCCGTTTTGTTGAGCGATTTCCACGCGGGGAGGCGCTCCGTTTCCACCGGATTGGACGGCGAGCAACTGAAATCCATCTTCGTTGGGGGCTTCCAGTGTCACATTTTGAATCGCGCCCGTTTTCTCATTCACGATGACGGCCCCTTTTTTCCCTTCGATTTCGAAAACCCCGGCGAGGTTCCATTCGGATTGTGAGGCTCGCGAGGCGGCACCGGACTGAGAGCGAAACAGTGACTGTTTCCAAAGGGATTCGTAGCGGGTTACCGGGTGAGGCGGAACGACAGGCTGAGCGGATGCTGTTGCGGCTTCATCGGCGGATAAAACCAGAGCGCCGATTCCGGATAGAATCGCCGTCCCTGCCAGCCAAAACGGGAATGAACTTTTCAAAAACACGGGTTTGTAATTTTATAAAATTTATGGTAATTTTTAGTAAATATCAATAATTATTAAATAATGATTCCCCAGCTGCTCGAAATTGCGCGAGAAGCCGGTTGTCGCGACCTCGACAGCCTCGGTGGAATTCTGTCTGAAAGTCGCCCCGGTTCACCATCGCCGCTCTCCAGAATTCTCGATTCCGGGCTGGTGGACGAGTCCACTTTTCTTGAAAAGATCGGGTCCCGGTTTTCGATGCCGGTCTGGGATGGCAACCTGCCAGCTGATGATGAAGTTCGCCGGGCGGTACGGGAAGCCGTTGCAGCGGATGTCGCTTCAAGGCACCAGGTATTGCCGATCGGATTTGTGGATTCGGAGGATGGAGAACGACATTTGCTGGTGGCAACCGATGATCCGTTCGCACTCGCGCGGCATTCGCTGGCGGTCCGCAACATCGCTTGTCCCATACGCTGGGCAGTGGGAAGCCGGCAGTCACTTGCCGAGGGATTGAATGATTTATATGGAGTCGGAGCCGGCCGATTCGTGGAAATCTTGCAAAGTCGCGAAGGCTCGCCGGAGGAGATGCTGATCGGAGGCGAAGAAACGCTAATCCTCGACGATTCCGGCGACGAAGAAGCGTCAGTGATTTCCTTCGTAAACCAGATTATCCGAGGAGCCCTGGAACAACGGGCAACCGATATCCACCTGGAACCTCACGAGCGGAATTTGCGGATTCGCTATCGAGTGGATGGAGTCCTGCAGGAGATTCCCGCACCGGAGGGCATTGGCGCGCTGCAGGCTTCGGTGATCTCGCGGATCAAGATTATGGCGAAGCTCGATATTGCCGAAAAACGTCTGCCGCAGGATGGCCGGATTCACATGGAACTCGACGGTCGGACCATTGACGTCCGGGTGGCGACGATTCCCTCTGTAGATGGAGAGAGCGTAAGTCTTCGCCTGCTGGGCCAGGAAGCGTTCAATCTCGACCGGCTTGGATTATCACCCTCGCTCCGGCAGTCGATTGATCGCCTGCTGGAATTGCCCAACGGAATCATTCTGGTCACGGGTCCGACCGGTTCGGGAAAATCTACTTCGCTCTATGCCTTTCTTTCCCAGTTGACTACACC
>JABDJT010000488.1 GCA_013003335.1 Verrucomicrobiales bacterium
CTGCGGGGCAGAATTTCGACAATATCGGCAATTACCATCCCGTCGTCGTCGAGCAATTGGTTGCAGCGTCCGAACAGTTCGTCTCCAGCTTCCTGTTTCAGGGTACCGGCCATCAAATCATCTGCCGGCACCCGAAAATACGCGCTCGGGCTGCCGTGATGGGCCACTTTGTGTTCGCCGAGGATGGCCCCGAGTGGAACCCCTCCTTCAACGATCCGCTGGCGAACTTCGTCTTCAAAATTCTGGAGATGAATGCCAATGGCACCGAATTCGACCGGGATATCCGAAGCGGCTGCGTGAAGTGTTACGAGGCGCATCACGAATTCGTCGGACGTCTCTTTTTCGTGGACTTCGAGATACAACTTGGAATGGTGGAATGCCGCGAGGGTTGGCGTCATATCGTTTTCATGCACCAGGAGCGACCGGTAGGGATAGGGCACTTCGCTTCCCTCGAGAAAGTGGAAATCGGGAAGGGCCCGCCCCTTTCTTTCGTAAAAAAAATGGATCGGCAGGAGCCAGTGCAGCGCCTGCGCCAGGTCGGCGGAATCGCTGACCCCTGACTCAGGTGTAACGTGCATTGCGGTGGTGGCTGAGAAAGAATTCGTGCAACAGTCGGTCGACCTGGAGCAATCCTTGCCGGTTGAATTTGACGGTATCGCCTTCGACGGAGAGAAATCCTTCGCTTTCAATGTACTTCAGCGGGGCGGCAAATTTCTCGAGGACATTCTCGCCGTATTTTTCCTGGAAATACGCCACAGATATCTGGCCGAGTTTCAGTTGCAGGACAAACTCACGGATCAGACGTTCTTCCGGATCGGTTGCGTACGCGCGGAAAATGGGAAACTCCCCGTTATCGAGCGCGGTCATGTACGGGCCGACATCGGCCTGATTCTGGTAGTGCACGCCCCCGAAGTGACCGAAGCTGGCAACGCCGGCAGAGAGCAAATCGGATCCTTCCCACAGGCTGTCGCGGTAGACGAATTTCACGTCGTCGGGATTTTTCACGACGGTGTAGGCAGAATTGACGGTGTATCCGGCTTCCTCGAAGCGATTGAAAGCCCAGTCGACCCAGTCCCGCTTGGTCGGCCAATTGGCGACCGGCGCGGTGACCTTGCCGGTCTCCTTCATTTCCTTGTAAATCGTGGTGTTGTAGGGAATCTCCATCTGGTAGATGGTAACGCAGTCGGGCTCGTTCTCGATCGCGGTGTCCACACAGCGTTTCCAGTTTTCCTCAGTCTCATCCATCATGCCGGCGATGAGATCAATATTCACTTGGTCAAACCCGAGGGTCTGGGCAAATCCGAGAGCGCGAAATGCTTCCTTGGAACGGTGAGCCCGCCCGTTCACTTCGAGAATGTGATCGTCGAAATTTTCGATCCCCAGGCTGAGGCGGGTGATGCCGATTTCACGAATCGCCTCGAGTTTTTTCTCAGTCAGCGTGCCGGGCTCGGCCTCGAAAGCGACCTCTTCGGTTTCGTCCCACGGAAACAGGTCTTTCATCCGCGAGGTTAGATCCTGGAGCTGGGAAATGGAAAGGTAACTGGGCGTTCCTCCGCCAAAGTAGACAAACTGGGGTTTCCGTCCGGCGAGGTAGGGCTTTTGCGAGTATCTCTCGAATTCACGGATTCCAGCCTCAAGGTAAGCGTTGATTTCGGCGGCGTTCTTGTCGGTGTAGACGCGGAAATAGCAGAAGTGACAGCGCTTTCGGCAGAACGGAATATGGAAATACACGCCGAGGTTGGAGTCCTCGGGAGTTGGTCCATCAAGCACGCGTTCCACCTCGCCCACGTAATCCGGCGACCAGAATGAAAAGGGCGGATAGTTGGCGACAAAATAATTGCCGGCCTCGGTCTGTTCCGCGGCCTCCGCATCGAGAGGGGTATTGATTTCTGCAGTTTCTGCCATCGAAAAAATAGGGGAAGGTTAGGAATCTTCGGGACGGAAAGCATACACCACGCCGTCATCCCCGCAAACCACGAGGGTCTGGCGGGATATTGCGAGAGACGCTTTGATCTGGGTGCCGAGATCGTAAGACCAAAGTTCTTTTCCGGTTGCCGGATCGATGGCATACAGATAGCCATCGCCTCCGCCAATCCATACGGCGCTTTCGCAAACCACGGGCGAACTGTCGAATGATCTCCTGCCCCGGAATGCCCAGACTTCGTCACCGGTCACTCGATCATACGCAACGAGACGCTTGTCACCCCCGGCCACGAACAACAGTTTTTCACCGACCGCGGGGCTGGCCTTGTATTCGACGCCCGTGTCCTGCTCCCAGACTTTTTCGCCGGACTCGACGTCGATTGCCATGACGACTCCTCCGTAGTGACAGAGATACGCAATGCCATCCCGAACCGCAGAGGTATTCAGCACATTGCCTCCCACCTGGATTTCCTTTGGCTCCAATTTCCGTTTCGCGTCGACGACATGGAAAAACTCGTCGCAGCCGCCGAAAGTAATGGCCTGCAAATTCTCGATGATTGCCGGCGTTGCCAGGATCGGGCTGCCGGTTTCATGCATCCATTCCGGTTTCCCGGTTTCTGTGTTGAAGGCATACAGGTTGACGTCGTGACTGCCAATGAAGATGCGCAATTGCCCGTCGATCTCCATGCCGTTCACGCCGCCTTCAATCTGGTCGTCTGTTTCGTATCTCCACCTCTCAGCTCCGTCGGCTGTGGCCAGCGCGTAAACAATCCCGTAGGTGTCTCCAACGTAAACCGTTTCGCCAAAGACCCCGGCCGGGGCTTTGATTCCGCCATCGGTTTCGAAGGTCCATTTTTCTTCTCCAGTTTGCAGATCGATCGCAAAAAACAAGGCGTCCTGGCTGCCGATAAAAACTGTTCCATTCGAAATGACAGGGCTGGCGTCGATCGGAAACCGGGATTTTCCTTCTTCGACCGGCGGTTCAAATTTCCACGCCGGCTTCAATGGCGGTTTCAAATCTTCCAGGCTGTTGCCCTGCATTTCCGCGTTCCGGCGGAAGAGGGGCCAGTCCTGTGTCACGGATACTGCACCCGGGTCGGACCCGGTCGTTTCCCCATTGGATTCCTGATCGTCGTCCGAACAGCCCGGCAGGATCAGTGCGAGCAGGAGCCCGGAAAAAACCGTGCGAAACGGGGAAAATTTCATGGAAAACTGAACTCCGTTGCCAATCGTGACGCAACCCCCTAATTGGGGGAATCGCTTGATTTCCGACGAACAACCCGGCGATTTTTTTTTCGGACTATCTTCGTTCGTAAATCTCAAAGCTGTCGAAGATCACCTCTTCCGAGGTCGATGCACGGGCTGCAATTTTGTCGTAATGCAATTGATCTTTCTCGGATTGCCAGGGGACGTCTGCGTATAAACTGATGAATTCGATGAACCGGATTCCGAGTTTCCGGCCGGCGAATTCGATCTGGAATTGCTCGAGTGCGTCCCTCGCATCGCTTGCCTGAACAAAACAATAAACGAACCCTCCTTCGTATTCCCCGTGATGTCTGGATCCCGGTTCGTAGGAAAACTCAACATTGGCCCAATAGACGAGGCGGGAGGAGTAATTCGAATACATGAATCGCGCGGGACAAGGT
>JABDJT010000489.1 GCA_013003335.1 Verrucomicrobiales bacterium
ACTCGGTCATCACCGCGGTCGGGATGGCGGAACAAATTGAAATTATGATCGCCGCCGTCGTGATCGCCGTCATTTGCATGATGTTTTTCGCCGGTCCAGTGGGGCGGTTCGTGGCCGCGCATCCGACCGTGCAGATCCTGGCCCTTTCGTTCCTGATCCTGATTGGCGTCACCCTGATCGCAGACGGGCTCGACCTGCATATTCCAAAGGGATACATCTACTTTGCGATGGCTTTTTCGTTGGGAGTGCAGATGCTGAATTTGAAGGCGACTAAAAATCGTCAACCGGCGAACGAACCGTGAAAATCACTCTCGCTCTTCTGGGAATCCTTCTCCTTTTCGCGGTCTTTCAAATCGTCCGGCTGACCAGGCGGGCAGTTCGACGAAAGAGACTGTTGGCCACTCCCCTGCCGCTGGAATGGATCGAAGCCCTCGAAAAACGGTTCGAAATTTTCCGGGAATTACCGGAACCGCTCCGTGAAAAGCTGGGTGGATTGATGCACGTGTTTCTCGATGAAAAACGGTTCGAAGCCTGTGGCGGACTGAAAGAAATCACCGACGAAATGCGAGTGCTGGTCGCCGCCCAGGCCTGCCTGTTGTTGCTCGGATTGGACAAACATGGATTTTTCCGGCGGCTGAAATCGATTTTGATTTACCCGGAAGCATACCGGGACCGGGGAGTACGGCGCTTTGATGTGAGCGAAATCTTTGATCATGGGAATGAAGAGGGCGACGTTCGGTTTGGCGAATCCTGGGATACCGGCTCCGTTGTTCTCAGCTGGCAATCGATCAAAAATGGCGCCCTTCACGCGGATGACGGGATGAATGTGATCTATCACGAATTCGCCCACCAACTTGACCAGGTGGACGGATCAGCCGACGGCGCCCCCCGATTGCCCAACCACGCCGGGTATGCCGAGTGGGCCCGGATTTTTCAACGGGAATACGAAGCTCTGGTCGAGGCGGTGGACGATCCGTCCGCCGATCCGCTGCTCGATCCCTACGGGGCGACTGATCCGGCTGAATTTTTTGCCGTTGCGACAGAAACGTTTTTTGAAATGCCCGAAGATCTGAAAAAAGAGCACCCGGAACTGTATGACCAACTGGCCGGTTTCTACGGACTCGATCCGGCGGATTGGTCGGCCCGAAACAAATGAACAGGGTCTGTTTGCTGAACCGACCCTGTTGGATCGTTTTTCAGCTTTCGAGAAAATTTTTCAGCAGGCGCAGTCCGGTGTTTTGGCTTCGCTCAGGGTGGAACTGGCAGGCGAAAATGTTTTTGCCCACCTGTACGCTGGATGCAAATTCGACGCCGTAGTTGGCCGTAGACCCGATCACGTTCGCATCCTCAGGGTCGGGGAAAAAGGAGTGCACGAAATACAGGTGCGGGTCTTCTCCTTCGGGAAGACCTTCCCAAACCGGGAGGCTCCGATCCCTGATAGAAACGGTGTTCCAGCCCATGTGCGGCACTTTCAGCCCGTTTCCGGCCGGGAATTTCCGGACTTGTCCGGCGAGAAATCCAAGCCCCTTCTCATCGGGTGTTTCCTCGCTGGACTCGAACAAAACCTGGTATCCAAGGCAAATTCCGAAAAAGGGCCGTTCTTCCCGCAACCAGCCCAGCACGCCATCGCGCAGGTTTTTCTGGTCGAGGGTTTTTGCGCAATCGCCGAAAGCGCCCACGCCGGGAAAGATGAGTTTCTCAACCGAACGGAGGTCATCCGGACCATCAATGAGAGATCCCTCGTGGCCGAGTAGTTTCAGGCCATTGAGAACATTTTGCAGGTTCCCGCCACCGTAATCGATGACTCCGATTTTCCCACTTTCGTTCATTGAACTGTTTTAAAGAACGTCCTTGGTACTGGGGATTGCGTCGGCAATTCAGGAATCGATCTGAATCGCTGTATCGACTGATCGAGCGAGCCCTTTAAAGGCAGCTTCGGCCATGTGATGGCCGTCCCGGCCATAGAGGATTTCGATGTGGAGATTGATCATGGAATTGAAGGCAAATGCGCGCATGAATTCCTCGACGAGGCTGAACGGAAAATTTCCTCCGATGTTTTCGATTCCTTCCGGCGCACGGAAATCGAGAAAGGGACGACCTCCGCAATCGACTACGACCCGGGCGAGGGTTTCGTCCATAGGTAGATAGACGGAACCGTACCGGAAAATGCCGCGTTTTTCGCCAAGAGCTTCTTTCACCGCCTGGCCAAGAACGATTCCCGTGTCTTCGACTGTGTGGTGGAAATCCACTTCGATGTCCCCGTCGGTCTTTACCTCCAGGTCGATCCGGCTGTGCTTGGAAAGCAATGTCAGCATGTGGTCAAAAAACGGGACGCCGGTTTCGATCTCAGACTGACCGGTGCCGTCGAGATTGAGTTTCAGGCTGATTTTTGTTTCGGCCGTATCCCGCTGGATCGATGCGATGCGGGACTGGGATGTGGAATCGGCTGACATGATAAATCAATGAATCGAAAACGATCAACATACGCCACGGCTGTGACGATTTCCTCCGCCAGAGCGTCCCAAACAGCACTGGGAAATTTTCCAAAAAAAGCCACTCATCCGTGAAAATTCTTGCACATCCGAGTTGTAAACGTCATAATTATCAAGTTTTTATACAGTTTTTTAGAATTACTTAAAAAAAGTTAAGCAAAATTTCCACTCATCGCTGTTTTTATCTGGCCGTTACTCGAGTACAATCCGCGCCGAAACACCCATTGGCCTTGTTTCCCACCTCTCCCTTTGAACACAAAACATGGCTGACACCTCACTAAAGGAGTTTGATCAGTTCCGCTTTGTCCGCGAGGACAACGGAGTTCTGGCGTCGCTCCCTTCGGAAAATGAAGACGAGCAGGTCTTCATGGTCTTGGATTGTGATCGATATCGGCTGGCCCGCCTCCATATTTTCGAAGGAAAATCCGGTGACGCGCAGCGCGCGGAATGGTTCCGGCGGGAGATGGCTGCCATCTCTAAAATGCAGCACCCAAATCTAAATCCTCTGATTACCTGGGGACAGGACGAGTCGGAATTGTTTTATGCGGATCAAATGGTGCGGGGTGAAACGGTCGCATCCTATTTGAAACGAAACGGAGCGGTTCCGCCAGCCACCGCTGCAAAGCTGACTCTGGATCTGGTTTCTGTCCTTCAGAGCGAGCGCGCTCTCCCCCGAACTCTTGAAAACTTCAACGGTGCTGATCTGCACGTCGCAACCGGACCGGCGGAAACGGCAATCCGGTTGGTTGTTTCTGATTTTTCCAACTGGGACAAGCCGTGCGTGCTGCACGAATCCGAATTAGTGGTTCGGGTGGTCTCATTTTTCAAGCAACTCCTCACCGGCTCGATCAACAACCGGGTGGTGACAGCCGAAACTGGAGCATCAAAGGAATTGCTGACTTTCCTCGATTGCAATTCCAACGAGCGCTCAGCCGTTTCGATGAGCGAATTGGCCGGACAACTGCGCGAATTTTCCTCCGACGTTTCCGGAGATCAGATTGTCCGGCCCCGGTCAGTGTTCCGAAACTGGCTGCTTCGCGGATCTGACACGGTCGATCTCGGATCTGAATACAAAGAAGCTGTCCCGGCCATGAATGGAACCTGGGCTCCGGAACTGGCCTACGCGTTTGACGCGACACTGCAGGGCCCGGTGGCGTTCGCCCCAACAAGGTTCCAGGTGTTTCCGGGTCACGAAACAATCCCACGTTCCCACTGGTTTGAACAGCATAGTGCAGCATTGCGCAGACCGGGGCGGGGTTTCCCCAATCAGTTGGTAGTCCAGTCACTCGAACCGCGCGGCCGCACTCTTTTGATCGGCGAAGAGCGTATCGAAGGCCTCAACCTGTATTCAATCGTCCAGCAACTCGGCCCCCTTTCCGCCCCGGACGCCCTCGAAATGGGCTCCAAGCTTTCAGCAGCCATCGATGCAATCGAACGATCAACCAGTTCCTGCCCGGTCTGGTGGCTGCCTCCGGAGAATATCTATGTCGTAACCGGTTCTGACCAAAGCGACAGCCTGAAGGAGGCACTCGACCGGTTTGGCTCCTCCGCCTGGGGACGGCTTCCGATGCGGCTCCGGCTGCACCAGACAGCTGCTTCCCTGCTGGACGGGATCCAACTTCCCAAGACACTCCTTGAGCGGGTCGATTCAGCCAGGAAAACCGAAGACAGTGCCCGTCGGACCGCAGTTCTATGCCCGATCCTTTGGTTTGTCCTGACAGGGAACCGTTTCTCGTGGACTCAACCGGTGGAGCCGGTCGAAGGCAAAGTGCCGGAAGAAACCGCCAAGCTGTTCGAAAAAGCCCGAACACAACTTCAGGAAAATCCGGATTCCGTGCATTTCAATTTCCTCGAAGAACTCGCCGGCACCCTCGAGAATTTCAAAAGCACGCCCGGATTGTCGACAACGCCTTCGAGCGGCAGTCCAGGCCGCACTTTCCTGGAGGAGGGAATTTCAGAAGTCATGGAACCGGTGATCGGCGCGAAAGCCCCTGAGCCCGTCGAATCCAGTCCGGGACAAACATTCATCGACGCTCCCTCAGACGAACCTGACGAATCCGAACTTGGAGCCGAGCCGGAGTCGCTGGGTGAAATCATCGATGATTCGGTATGGGGTGAAGAGGAAACCGTTTCAATACCCGAAGCAGAGACGGAGAGCAATGCCATACAGGAGGAAGGAGCGGACGAAATTGAGGATTCACCTTCGGATTTGGAACAAGTAACTGAGCCGCAGGACGAACCTGAACCGGAGGCTGAAGAAATCCAAAGTGAGAAACCTCCGGTCATCGGAGAATTCGATTCTGCAGAGGAATCCATCAACGATGTAGTCGAGCTGGAGGAATCCGCCGATTCAGAACCTGCCTCGTTCACAACTTCTCCCGAAGCAGAAAACTCGATCGAGATCGAGGAAGACAAGTCCGAAGAAGCCCCAATCGAAGAACCGGAATCCGAAGCGAAAGCGGAGACGGTGACAATTCCTGACAGTGAATTGGAAACCCAATCTTCAGGGCCCGAAGAGAAGGAACCCGCCGAACCAATTTCTGAAACGGAATCCGGAATCGTATCGGAATCAACCGGGGACACGCCCGAACTGGATCCTGATTCCGAACCTGACACGGAAACCGAACCGGAAGGTCCATCCATTTTTGTCAACCCGTCCCGGGAAACCGCGCCCAAGGTCCAGCCGGAGTCCGCCTCCGGATTCGGTGAACGCCTGCTCGCACAAGCCGGCGCCGACGAAGACGCTCCGAAGAAGGTCAATCCCTGGCCCTGGATCAAAATTATCTTTCTTGGCATTCTCGCGGCCGGACTCGTTTTCGGCGCGACTCGTCTCTACACCAGCCTGACCGACTTTTTCCAAAAGCAGGACCTGATTCGCTTACTCCCTCAAACGGACTACGAATTGAAACTGACCACTGCCAATCCTCTGGGTAACCCGGAAAAATCCCGGGGCGAAAACGCCGCCATCCCACCGGACGAAACCGATATCACGACCGGCATTGAAAAGGCCAGCGTTGCGATTCAAAGAGGCGACACAGCCCAAGCCGAAGAACGGCACGCCGATGCGGTAAATCTCTACCTACACGCCCTTTCTCTCGAACCCGCTTCTTCCGAAGCCCGCACACAACTTTGGAAAACACTTGAAACCTGGAGCAAGTCCAAATCTCCCATTGGAAAAATCAACACCGACAAGTTGGAACAGGCCGCCGAATACGCTCCGCAAGCCGCCTGGCTTCTCTCCGAATATTATCTCCCGCGCGACCCCGCTCTCGGCCTCCATTGGTTGAAAAAATCAGCGGAAGGTGGTCATCCCGGCGACATGCGCAAACTCGGAATCATCCTCGCCCAGGGGAAGCTCGTTCCCGCGGACCACGAAAAAGCGGTGAACTGGTTGGAGAAAGCAGCCGACAAAGGAGATCCGAAAGGCCAATTTTTCTTCGGGGAGTGCCTGGTATTTGGAAAACTGGTCGAGGATGCAGATCCCTACCGCGGTGTCGATTATCTGAAAATGGCCTCCGACCTCGACAACCCCCAAGCCAAGGAACTTCTCGGGGTTTGCCTCATTAACGGCAATGGAGCCAACGTGAATCGAAAAGTCGCTTTTCAGTTGTTGCGGGATTCCGCTGCCCTCGAAAACACGACCGCCAACCTCCAGCTTGGCCTGTGCTACATCCACGGAAACGGCACCGGAAAAGATGAATCGGCCGCATTTACTTCATTCCAGAAAGGAGCCGAACTCGGTGATCCAAAGGCCATGTACATCGCCGGACGCTGCCTGGAAAAAGGCCTCGGCACGAAACGCTCCTCTTCCCAGGCTTCAAGCTGGATCGAAAAAGCCGCATCCCTCGGACACCTTGATGCCAGGGCCTGGTGCCGCGAAAGAAATATCGCGTGGGAAGAAAACTGATCTACTCCGCTGAGTAAACCTTCAGCGCCGTCTCGATCTGTCCGGCAAAAAACTCACCGTCTTTCACAGCTCTGAGTTTCTGAAGGTGTTTCGCGAGACATTCCTCCGCCCCGTCTTTTTTCTGCACCACCTCCACCGCGATCGCGAATCCTTCGGACAGCAATTTCTCGCCCTCCTGCTCCGCTTCATCGGCCAACTCCGCGGCCTTTTGAAAGCCTTCAATGGCCGCTTCGGAATTCCCGGCACCCATCTCGTGCGCAGCCAGCATCCACCACGCCCGGGACATCGGCAGCGCCGGTTTCTTCAATTCCTGCGCCAGGCGCAAATTCGTCCTCGCTGCCTGGAATCCTTCCGCTACCTCATTCGCCGAAGGCGTCATCCCTTCCTCGTTCCAGCCCGGCCAGGTAAAACTCGCCAGGTCATAAGCCAGTGCCTTGGCGGCAGACTGAAGTTCAACCGCTGCATTCCCCTCCAAACCCCGGGCCTGAACCAGCCCGTGTTGCAAGCCGGCCCGCGCGAACGTGAGGCATGTCCCGAGATTTTTTTTCTGCCAGTAAAAATGATTCATCAAATCGCCGCAGGCTTGAACCGCCGTCGACCCATCGTTTTCGGCGATCAGATCTTCCAGCACGCCCATCGCATCCCGATCCTCGAGTGCATCCATCGTTTTCCGGGCCAGTGCCTTCCGCGTCTCCATTTCAGGATCTGCTTTTGTCTCCATGGGTGCGACTCCTGTTGAAAACGATCCAACAGGGTTGGTTCATCGAACGGCCCCTGTCGGTTCGTTCAACCGATTCAAATCAGGATGTCGCGCATCACTTCACCGTGGACATCGGTCAGGCGGAAATCGCGGCCGGCGTATCGATACGTCAGCTTCTCATGATCGAGGCCGAGCGTGTGCAAAATCGTTGCGTGAAAATCGTGGAAGCTGGTCCGGTTTTCGACAGCGGCGATTCCGTTTTCGTCTGTCGCGCCATAGCGCATCCCGCCTTTCACGCCGCCGCCGGCCATCCAGAAACTGAACCCGGTGGCATTGTGATCACGGCCGTCGTCGCGTTTCACATGCGGCGTGCGGCCGAATTCACCGCCCCAAATCACCAGCGTGTCTTTCAGCATGTCACGCTGTTTCAGATCAGCCAGAAGCGCCGCGAGCGGTTGATCGACCGACCGGCAGTTCGCGGTCAGATTTTTGGAAAGCCCGTTGTGCTGATCCCAACTGCCGTGGCTCAGTTCGATGAAACGCACTCCGGCCTCCGCAAAACGCCGCGCCATGAGACATTGACGACCGAAGCTATCGACCTTGCCACCTTTCCCGATGCCATACATCTCCTGGATCTTCTTCGGCTCGTCATTCAAATTCATCACGTCCGGCATTTCCGCCTGCATGCGGAACGCGAGCTCGTAGCTCTCGATCACGCCTTCGATCCGGCTGCTTTTTTGCTGCTGCTCAAGCATATCGCGATTCATCGACTGGAGAAAATCGAGCTGGGCACGCTGCTGTTTTTTGTCGAGCCGGTTGTTTTTCAAATTCGCGATGCCGGTCTCTTTCACCGACTGACCGTAATCGCCGATTTTTGTGCCCTGGTAGAGAGCGGGGAGAAAGGCGGAGCCGTAGTTTTGCGCACCGCCGACGCGGTCCGGCGGAGCCAGGGTGATAAAGCCGGGAAGGTTTTCATTTTCCGTGCCGAGCCCATACAACGACCACGCACCGAGGCTCGGACGAACGAACTGAAAGCTGCCGGTGTGAAGCTGGACGAAGGCCTGCGGGTGAGCCGGTGTGTTGGCATACATCCCGTTCAGCAGACAAAGATCATCCGCATGCTTCGCAAGTTGCGGGAATAATGCAGAAATCGGCAGACCGCTTTCGCCGTGTTTTTTGAAGCCCCACGGACTTTTCTTCAGCTTCCGGTTTCCTTTTCCTTTGACGGTTTTGCCATCGTTTTTCGCGAGCTGCGGCTTGAAATCAAACGTGTCGACGTGCGAAGGACCGCCGCGCATGCACGCAAAAATGACCCGCTTCGCTGTTCCCGGAAAATGTGGCGATTTCGGCGCGAGTGGATTTTGATAGGCCTGTGCCTGCTGCGCCGCGAGCGCGGAAAAAGCAGCGTAACCAAATCCGGCGGAAACTCCGCTGAGACAATCGCGCCGCGTCAGGCCGGGGGAGTATATTTGGGAGCACTCGTGAGTTTTCATCGTTGTTCTGTGGGAATATGAGAATGGGATCAGTTCAAATATCGAAATTCCGCCGAGGAAATCAGCGCCTGGCAAAAAGTGATCAAGCCGTCGTCGGGATTCTCGTGCGACGCGATCAGCTGCGCTGCTCTCGCCGTTTCCTCTTCGCTCGGGGAACGCCCCAAAACGAGCTGAAAGCCGCGCCAGATCAGCTCGTTCTGCTTGCGGACTTTTCCGTCCGTTCCGCAAACGCGCTCGGCAATTTTCTTGGAATTGTTGGTGATGAATCCGCTGTTCATCATGAAAAGCGCCTGCGACGGCACGTTCGTTTCGTTCCGTTTTCCGACAATCAAGCTCGACTCGGCGAAATCAAAAATCTTCAGGCCGGTCGGCGTCGCGTTGCGGATAATGGGCAGGTAAACGCTGCGATGCGTCGTACCGATTCCTTTTCTCAAAAGCTCCGTCGCTTTTTTGTCCCGTCCGAAATTTCGGTCGCCCATTTGATCAACCACCGATCCATCACGCGGAGACGGATCCAACTCGCCTGCAAACGTTAAAATCGAATCGCGGATCGATTCCGCATCGAGCCGGCGCAGGCTCTGCCGCCAGACGAACCGGTTGTCCGGGTCGATTTCGTAATTTTTCTCGTGATGCCCGGAACTCCGCTGATACGCATCGCTCGTCACAATTTCGCGAATCAGGTTTTTCACCGACCAGCCGCTTTCCATGAACGACGCCGCCAGGAAATCGAGCAGTTCGACATTCGAGGGCGCCTGCCCGCTCTCGCCAAAATTATCCACCGTCGGCACGATCCCGTCGCCGAGCAGATGCGTCCAGATCCGGTTCGCCATTACCCGCGCCGTCAGCGGATTTTTCCCGTCCGCGATCCAGTTCGCCAACTCAAGGCGTCCGCTCGCGTCGGGCGCGATTTTCGGCAGACCCGTGACCGGCTCAAACACCGCAGGAATTCCGCGCGGCACGACCTCCGCTTTCGTCTCCGGATTGCCGCGAATCAGCAGCGGCGAGTCGACCGGCTTTTCGCGATCCGTCACTCCCATCGCGTAGTCCGGCACCGGCGGCCGATTCTTTTTCAGGAAATCGATGCGGTTGTTCGACGCCTTCATTTCCTTCGTCAGCTCCGCCATTTCCGCTTCCATTTTCGAAATCTGTGCAGGCGGTTTTTTCTGCTTCTTCAGGGCCGCGAGTCTCTTCTTCGTGCCGTTCACCTTACCCTGCCGCTGCTTCGCGACCTTATTCGCCTGCGCCAGCTTCTGATTGTATTCCTTCCACGCCGCAGCCTTTTTCTCCGCGTTCTCACCGACCGCCATCAGCGTCGAAGCCTGCCGGTTTCCTCCTCCAGCCTTCGTTCCAAAATGAGTCGTGGTGCTTCGGAAAATCCCTGCCAGCTTGTAATAATCCGCCTGGGAAATCGCGTCGAACTTGTGATCGTGACAACGCGCGCAGGAAACCGTCAGCCCGAGAAATGCCCGTGATGTTGCATCGATCTGTTCGTCGATCACCTCGTAACCGAAGACCTCCTTGTCCCGCTCATTCAGCATCTTCGGCCCGATCGCGAGAAAACCCGTCGCGATTTTTGCCTCATCCGAGTTGGTGAAATCTCCCGCAATTTGCTCCTTCGCGAACTGATCGAACGGCTTGTCGTTGTTGAACGAAGCGATCACGTAGTCTCGATATTTCCAGGCCTTCGGGTAGAGAAAATTCCGCTCCATCCCGTTGCTTTCCGCGTAGCGAACCACGTCCAGCCAGTGCCGCCCCCAGCGCTCGCCGAAGTGAGGGGAATTCAGCAATTGATCCGTCAATTTTGCGACCGCCTTTTCCCGCCCGAGCTTCTTCACATCCGCAAAAAACGCGTTCGCCTGCGGCGGTGACGGTGGCAGACCGATCAAATCAAAATACAACCGACGCACCAGTTTTTCCGGCTCCGCTATTCCAACCGGCTCCAGCCCTTCCGCTTTCAGCTTTGCCAGAACCACCTCGTCCAACTTCTTTGCGCCCGCTGGTTTTTTTACCGGCTGATAAATCCAGTGTTCCCGTCCTTTTTCATAATCGATCTCCGATTTTGTGACCGTCCCGGCCTTTGAGCCGCCCGTTCGCGGATCCGGCGCGCCCATCTGGATCCACCGTTTCAAATCCGCGATTTCATTCGGCTTCAGCTTGTGCTTCGGCGGCATTTGCAAATCGTCATTCCCCCATTCAATCGCTTCCACCAGCAAACTCGAACCCGGTTCCCCGGGCTCAATCGCCGGCCCGGTATCTCCGCCCATCAGCGTCGCATCCTTCGAATCCAGCCGCAGGCCACCCTTGATTTTTTCATCCTTCGAGTGGCAGGAATAGCAGTTTTCCACCAACACCGGCCGGATTTTTTTCTCAAAAAAATCGAGCTGTCCTTGCGGAATTTTCGGGTCCGCGAGCGCGGATGAAAAAGCAAAACAGAAGAGGCAGAAACCGGCAGCGAATGATTTCATGGATAGCTGAATACGGTAGGGAAAAGGAGCCTGACAAGCAAGAAGGAGCCAAACCGTAATTGTGTGAAAATGAACCAACAGGGTTGGTTTGCCAATCAAACCCTGTTCATTCGAAATTCGAATTCACCGGCTTGATCCTCCCCGCAATTCCCTCCACACTGCCCGCAAAAATGAACCGCTCCGCCATGCTCGATCAACTGGCCGATTCCTCAACGGAATGGGATGTGATTGTCATCGGGGGCGGTGCGACCGGGCTGGGAATCGCGGTGGATTCGGCGACCCGAGGACTGAAAACTCTGCTGCTCGAACAGGCGGACTTTTCAGAAGGGACCTCCTCCCGCAGCACCAAGTTGATTCATGGCGGGGTCCGCTACCTCCGCGGCGGAGAAGTCGGGCTGGTTCGCGAATCCCTTCGGGAACGGGGGCGGCTCCTGCACAACGCGCCGAACCTGGTGCGCAAGCTCTCCTTCGTCGTGCCGGCCTACCGATGGTACGAGCGAATTTTCTACGGCACCGGACTGGTGCTCTACGATTTTCTCGCGGGAAAACTCGGGATCGAATCGACCGGACACCTCGCCAAATCGAAGACGTTGGAGAAAATCCCGAACCTGAACCCGGAAGGGCTGCGCGGCGGCACTTTATACTGGGACGGTCAGTTTGATGACGCCCGGCTTTCCGTCGCGCTTGCCCGGACTGCTGCCGCAAACGGAGCCGCGATTTTGAACCACGTGCGGGTCACCGGTTTGCAAAAAAACGGGGCGGGAAAGGTGAACGGAATTGAAGCAAAAGATCTCCAGTCGGGGAAATCGTATTCTGCGACGGGGAAAATCGTGATCAACGCAACCGGTGTTTTCACCGATTCGGTCCGGAAGATGGACGAGCCAAAGGCGGAAAACGTCATCGCGCCGAGCCAGGGGATTCACATCGTGCTCGACGCGGAATTTCTCGGCGGCGAAACGGCGATCATGATCCCGAACACCGACGACGGCCGCGTCCTGTTCGCGATTCCCTGGTATGGCAAGTTGGTGCTCGGTACGACAGACACCGCCGACGTGCCGGTAGAATTGAATCCGCGGCCGCTGGAAGAGGAGATCGACTACCTGATCGAACACGCCGGGCGATACCTCGTGAAAGCGCCGAAACGGGAAGATGTGCGGGCAACTTTCGCCGGCCTCCGCCCGCTGGTTCGTCCTCCCGCCCCGAAAACGGAAGACGGCGAAACGGAAAAAAAGGAAACCTCGAAAATTTCGCGCAGCCACAGCCTGTTCGTGAGCAAATCCGGCCTGCTGACGATTGCCGGAGGCAAATGGACGACCTACCGCCAGATGGCGGAAGATGCCGTCGACAAAGCGATCAAGCTCGCCAAGCTGAATCCGGAACAATCCTGTTCGACGAAAGACCTGACCCTGTTGGATCGGGAGGAATCAGAGATCAAAGAATTGATGGAATCGGATCCGTCGCTCCTCGAGAAACTGGCTTCCGGATTGCCGTGGCGGATGGCGGACGTGGTCTACGCTGTTCGGAACGAAATGGCGCAGACCCTTGTGGATGTTCTGGCCCGCCGAACCCGTGTCTTGTTTCTCGATGAAACAGCCGCCCGAAAATGCGCCCATCCCGTCGCGCAATTGATGGCCAGGGAACTCGGGAAAAATGAAACGTGGATTGCGGAACAGTTGAAACTGATGCGCGAGGTCGAAGGACTGTGAGTTTCGAATGAACAGGGTTCGTTCGCCGAACAAATCCTGTTGGATCGAATCTCACACCTCCGCGATATTCCAGCCGTCGCGGTATTCGCGGCGGACCCACTTGTTCGCTTCGGCGACCTTGGCGGGGTCGGGATTGCCTTTGCCGACGGCGGTGATTTTCAGATTTTCGGAATCCCATTCCAAGGCGTCGCCTTTGAAGCGGACTGCAATGTTTCCAAGCAAGACTGCTTCGGTGAGGCGGGCGCCGTATTCGAAACCGTCGCTCGGCTGTTCATCCTTGAGGGCACCGTCGACCCAGCCGTGATAGTGATTCTGGCCGTCGGCCATTTCAATTTTCCCTGCGAATTTTTCCTCGGGATACAGCCGGGGTGCGCCAACGTGAGGGATGACGAGCGTGCCTTCTTCCCCGATGATTAGCGAGCCGCTGCGTGGGAGCGCATAGTGTTTCGGCACGTGGCTCTTGTCGGCATTCGCGTTCGGCGTGCGGTTGCCGTCATACCAGGTGATTTTCAGTTGATCGCCGGCTGTGTATTCGGTGCCGGGCACGGTAAAATCGATGACGTTTTGCGCGGCCCAGACTTCATCATTCATACCGGTGTGTTCCTTGCAGACGATGTGGTTCGACGGACCGGTGATGTTGAGGGC
>JABDJT010000500.1 GCA_013003335.1 Verrucomicrobiales bacterium
TCGGAAAGCCGTGCCGTTACGTTTGGTGGAGTCCTTTTACTACTCGGTTCCCTCCTCACAGTATTCTCGGTCATTCGGAAGGAAGACAAACCGTCCGTCCGGAAACGGATCCTGCTGCTACTCCCGGGCCTTTTTCTGGCTGCAACAGGAATATGCCTCACCCAAACCTACTCCGGTGGAATCGAGGCGTTCGATTTGCTGAGCACAGCCGGTGGAGGGAATTCGGCTCAATTTGGCGAGGCCTTTGCTGAACTCTTTCCCCTCGCCGGAGTGGGTGCCGGTTCCGCCGTGGCTTGCGGCCTGCTCTTTCTCCTTCTGGCTTTCCTCGAGAAACCGGGTCGGGAGACGCCCCCACAGAATTTGAAAAGAAAGAAAGGTCCGTTCATTCTGTTCGGAATCGCAACGCTTGTTAGCGTGTTGGCCGTAGCCCTGCTGCTGATGAGGGAAACAACCGGGCTCGAACGAATCGTCACCGCCGAATCAACTCAGATCGATCCGTCCCGCATCGCGGGAGCGATCGGCAAATTCCTGATCGGCTCCGCTCTCTCCAGCATGCTGATCCATTTCGCCGGAGTCCTGATCGCAATCCTGAGCCTGCTGCGCTTCTCCTCTCCGGCTTCGACGGGACCAGTCGAGGAAACCGGCTACTGACACGGTTTTTACAATATCCATCCTTGTGAGTTGAACCGTTTTCTGTTCCAGTTCGTCACGTTCGCCGCAAGAAGTGCGAAGATTCATCGTATCTATTTTTATCATGTCAGCAGAACCCGCGCCCACACCCGAACTTCAATCCGACGACGTCGCCGCAATCGATCAACTCCGCGGCGCGTATGACCAACTCCGGGCGGAGTTGGGAAAAATCATTGTTGGCCAGGAAAAAGTCATCGAAGAACTTGCGATCTGCCTGTTCGCCCGGGGCCACGGCCTGCTGATGGGTGTGCCGGGCCTCGCGAAAACGCTCCTCGTCTCCCGGCTCGCGGAAACAATGTCGCTGTCCTTCAGCCGGATCCAGTTCACGCCGGATTTGATGCCGATGGATATCACCGGGACCGAGATTTTGCAGGAAACCGCCGGCGGAAAACGCGAGTTCGAATTCGTGAAAGGGCCGGTATTCGCCAATATCGTGCTGGCGGACGAAATCAACCGGGCCCCCTCCAAAACCCAGGCCGCCATGCTTGAGGCCATGCAGGAACATCATGTCACCATTTCGGGGAAAGGCCACACGCTGGATCCCCCGTTTTTCGTGCTGGCCACGCAAAACCCGATTGAGCAGGAGGGAACCTACCCGCTGCCGGAAGCGCAGCTGGACCGTTTCATGTTCATGATCGGTGTCGGGTATCCCGACCGGGATGAGGAAATTGAAATCGCCCGGACCACGACCGGGGCGACGCTCCCGACACTGGATTCAATCCTGTCCGGCGAGCAGGTGCTGGCATACCAGGAACTCGTCCGCCGCGTGCCGGTGCCGGATCACATTTACCAATTCGCCGTCGACCTCGTCCGCCGAACCCGACCCGGCAGCGCCGAATCACCACTCTGGCTGCAACCGCTCGTCGGTTGGGGAGCCGGGCCGCGTGCTTCGCAGTATCTCATCCTCGGCGCCCGTGCCCGGGCCGCACTTCACGGCAGTTACATGGTTCGCGAAGAAGATATCGCAGCCGTCGCTGAACCGGTCCTCCGTCACCGGGTGATCACCACCTTCACCGCTGAATCCGAAGGCGTGAACAGCCAGGATGTGATCGACCGTCTGGTGGAGGAGTTGAACGCCGAAGGGTAATTTCCAATTATCGAATGAACAGGGTTTGTTCGCCAATCCAACCCTGTTGATTCGATTTCGCCCGATTCCGTTTCCACATGGCCGATACCAACGTCAAACGCGATTTCGTCGATCCGAAAGTGCTCGGGCGATTGATGGGCCTTCCCCTGCACGCGCGGCACCCGATGCTCGGAGCCGTGTCCGGCCGCCACCGTTCGCCGATCCGCGGGTCGTCGCTCGAATTTGCCGAGTATCGGAAATACGTGCCGGGCGATGATTTGCGCCGCCTCGACTGGCGGGCCTGGGGGCGCTCGGACCGTTATTATATCAAGGAATTCGAGGCGGACACCAACCTGCGAATGTGCCTGATTGTCGATACCTCCGGCTCGATGAATTTCGGCGAAGAAACCGGGAATCACATTTCAAAACTCGAATATGCACGCCGGCTCGCCGGCACCCTCGCCTATCTCGCAGCCAACCAGGGTGATGCCTGCGGAGTTTACTGCGCCGGAACAGAATTCCACTCCGAGATCCCTCCGAAACGGGGCGCGATTCACCTTGGCGTAGTTTTGGACAAACTCGCGGAAATGGAAGCCGACGGCGAAACCGGCCTGGCGGATTCGATTCACGAGGCGGCCGAGAAGATCTCTCAGCGCGCGCTGGTGATTATTATTTCCGATTTGTTTGTGCCGCCCCAGGATTTAAAGAGCGGTTTCCAGCACCTGCGATTCCGGAAACACGATGTGGCCGTCTTTCACCTGATCGATCAAAACGAAATCGACTTTGAATTCGACCGTCCCACCCGGTTTATAGATCTGGAAGGCGGCGCTCCGCTCCTGGCCGATCCAACGTTGATCGCAAACCAATACAGGAAAGCGGTGAAAGGTTACCTGGAGGAAGTCGACACCCTCGTCCGCGATGCTGAGATCGATTATCACCGCGTCGGGCTCGCCGAACCGTATGACAACGTGCTCGCGCGGTTCCTGCTCGGGCGAACGCCGAAGACGAAGAAATGAGTTTCCTCGCTCCACTCCTACTCTGGGGACTTCCCCTCGCGGCGCTGCCGGTGATCATTCACCTCATCAACCAGCACCGGCACCGCACGGTGAAGTGGGCGGCGATGATGTTTTTGCTCGATGCAAAACGGATGACGAAGGGCATGGCCCGCCTGCGGCAGATTTTGATCCTCGCGATGCGCGTGCTGGCAATTTTGGCCCTGGTCTTTGCACTTGGCCGACCATTGGCTTCCGGATGGGTGGCCCTAACCGCCGGAGGTGCGCCGGACACCGTGCTCGTTTTGTTGGATCGATCCGCCTCGATGGAACAACAGAATCTGCTGACCGGTGAATCGAAGAGGTCCACCGCGCTGGAGAAAATTGCGGATTTGATCGACAAGGTCGGCCGCCGGACGCGGGTGGTTTTGATCGAAAATACGGAGAACCGTCCCATCGATATCGAGGAGGCAGCAAACCTGGTCGATCTCCCCGCCACCTGGCCGACGGACACGACATCCGATGTGCCCGCGATGCTGGAAACGGCTCTCGATTACATCACCACGAACGAAACCGGGCGCACCGATGTCTGGCTCGCCTCTGATCTGCGCGGGAAAGACTGGGATCCGGGCAGCGGCCGGTGGGACTCAATCCGGGCCGCGTTTTCCAGCCTCGAAGGCGTCCGCTTTTACCTCCTGAACTATCCCGATATCGCAAGCGACAATATTTCCGTCACGATCGACAACGTGTCCCGCCGGAAAATCGGGGACCAGGCGCAGTTGCAAATGGACATCTACCTGCGGCGGCACGTGCCCGTCGGGGCCGAAGATCCGCCGGACGTGGAAATCCCAATCGAATTTGTCATCAATGGTGTCCGCACGGCGGACAAGGTAAAGCTCGAAGGCGTTGACCTCGCGATGCAGGGGCACACCATTCCGATCAGCACGACGGTCGAGCGTGGCTGGGGAAAAGTTGCCGTACCGGCCGATTCCAACCCGCGCGATAACGCGTTCTATTTCGTGTTCGACGAGGCACCGTCGCAAAAATCCGTCATCATTTCGGATGACTCGCAGGTCATTGAACCGATCCGCGCCGCGCTCAGTTCGCAAATTGATCCGGGGAAAAATTACGTCGCTGAAGTGCTGCCGCCCACGCGCATCGCTGAAATTCCGTGGGAGGAAACGGCCCTGCTGATTTGGCATGCTCCGATTCCCGAACCAATCAGCCCGGACGGCGGCTTGCTGCGGCAATTTATCGAAGACGGGAAAACCGTGATTTTTCTCCCGACGGAAGACAATCCCGGCACGGATGGATTTTACGGAGGAAACTGGGGCGAATGGGTCGGCAATGAAACAGACCCGATCCCGGTCGGTTGGTGGAGGACCGAATCCGATCTGCTCGCGAACACCCAGAACGGGGATCCGCTTTCTGTCGGCGAACTGAATTTTTTCCGCATCCGGAAATTTGAGGGCGAAGGCCAGCCGCTGATGAAATCCGAGACTGACGATTCGATTTTGACACGCGTCCCGACCGATACGCGCGGCGCGGTTTATTTTCTCGGCACCCTGCCGTCCGTGAGCCATTCCAGCCTTGCGAGGGAGGGCGTCGTCTTTTTCGTGATGCTGCACCGTGCGCTCGACGAAGGCTCCGCAGCCCTCGCCAATGCCCAGCAGCGTGACGCTGATCCCTTCCTTTTCGGCGACGATGGTCCGAACTGGAAAACGCTCGATGTCCAGGAAACCGCCGACGAAAACGAAATGTCGATCACGAAAGGCATGCTGGCCGGGGCGTTCGAAAACCAGGCCCGCGAGCAACTGGTCGCTGTCAATCGCGCCCTCGATGAAGATGCTGTTGCCTCAATCGACGAAGGCGAAATCGAGAACCTGTTTGCCGGACTCGATTACCGCGTCATCAAGGACGAAGTCGGCGACGGCAACAGTCTCGCCAGCGAAATCTGGCGTGCCTTTTTAATCACCATGGCCCTGGCCCTGATGCTCGAAGCTGTTCTCTGTTTTCCCCAGAAGACCGAGAAAAAAGTAACCGCACCGGCCGTGCCGGAACCCTCCTGAATTTTTTTTCGTAAAACGAACCAACAGGGTTGGTTCGCTCAACCAACCGTATTGAATCGAAACTCCCGAAATGTTTCTCGCTGAATCAACCGGAAAACTCACCTTCCTCCCGTCCACGGCTACGCTCGTGTTCGGTGTGCTGGCGGTGATTTTTACGATCGTATTCTCGATCATATCATGGCGGCGGGCGCACTATGCGACGGGATTCGGTTTGCTGGAACTGCTGCGGATCTTGATCGTGGCCCTGGTGGCGATCACGATCAATCAGCCGGAATGGCTGGAGCAATTCAAGCCCGATACGAAGCCGGTGCTGGCCGTGCTCTACGACACGTCCAAATCGATGACCACGAAGGACGTGATCGATCCGGAAAAGCCGGGTCAGCCGCCGAAATCCCGGGCCGAAGTGATTCAGCCGCTGATCGATCCGGCTCTCTGGGATCAGTTGAAAGACCGAATGGACGTCCTGATCGAACCATTCTCGTCTGATTTACAGCCCGATCCCAATGCGGGAACTGATGTCAATTCCGCCCTCGCGAAAATCCTCGATGAGAACCGGAATCTGCGCGGCGTGGTTTTGGCCACCGACGGGGACTGGAACACCGGCGAGCCGCCGGTTCGTGCCGCAACCCAGATGCGCATGCGCGAAACACCGGTTTTTGCTGTATCCGCCGGGAGCGATACCAAGCTGCCGGATGTGACCATCGCCGCTTTTGACGTGCCGGCCTTCGGCATCGCCGGGAAACCGGTGCGGATTCCCTTTTCACTCGAAAGCGCGCTGCCGCAGGACTACACCGTCACAGTCGAAATGAAATCCTCCGACGGCGATTCGGTGACCAAGGTGGTGACGATTCCCGCCATGGGGCGCGTGCAGGACACGATCCTCTGGCGTCCGAACAAAATGGGCGACGTGACGCTGACTCTCGATGTGCCGCCTTCCGATCTCGAGAAATTTCCGGACAACAACACCCTCGAGGCGCCACTGGCCGTGCGGAAAGAAGAGTTGCGGGTGCTGGTGATCGAAACACTCCCGCGCTGGGAATACCGGTATCTCCGGAACGCGCTGGAACGGGATCCGGGCGTGGAGGTGAATTGCCTGTTGTTCCATCCCGGCCTCGACAAGATGGGCGGCGGAAAAGGGTACCTGACGGAATTTCCGGGACCGGAAACGCTTTCGAAGTACGACGTTATTTTCCTCGGCGACGTCGGAATTCTGCCGGATCAGCTGACCGTCGACAACGCGGAAGCCCTTCGAAAACAGGTGTCCAACCAGGCGAGCGGACTGGTTTTTCTTCCCGGCTTTCAGGGCAACCAGATCACCCTGATCAGCTCCCCGCTGGAGGATTTGCTTCCGATCGTTTACGACCAGGCGCAGCCGCGCGGCTGGGGATCGCCCGCACCGGGTCAGTTTGAACTGACCGACCTCGGCGAGCGCTCGCTTTTGACCAAACTGGCTGACACGGACGACGAAAACGCGACGGTGTGGAGTTCGCTGCCCGGGTTCCAGTGGTTTTCGGGTGTCGATCGTGCCAAGGCGGGAACGGAAATCCTTGCAACCCACAGCTCGGAATCGAATCGCTACGGCCGGATTCCGTTGATCGTGACGAAAACATTCGGCACGGGCAAAATTCTGTTCATGGGAACGGACGGTGCGTGGCGCTGGCGGAAAGGCGTGGAGGACAAATACCACTATCGTTACTGGGGCCAGGTGGCTCGCTGGATGTCCTATCAGCGAAACATGGCCCAGGGTGAAACGATGCGGCTGTTTTACAGCCCGGACCGCCCGCGAACCGGCGAGGTTTTGACTCTGAATGCGAACGTGATGAGCATCGGCGGCGAGCCGCTGCAAAACGCCACCGTGATCGTGCAGGCAACTGCCCCGAGCGGAAAAACTGAATCGATCCGGCTGCAGCCCGGCGGGGAAGACCTTTGGGGGCTTTTCACCGGCACCTTTTCCCCGGAAGAACCCGGCGAATACCAGATGCTGATGACCTGCGCCGAGAATGGCGGGCAGCTGGAAACGACGATCTCGGTTCAGGGCGCGACGCGCGAAAAACTCGGACAACCGGCGCGACTCGATGTGCTTGAGGAAATTACGCGGGTTACGCGCGGAAAAATGATCAATGCAACGGACGCCGCAGCCGTAGTCGCGGCGGTGGCGGAAATGCCCGAACCGGAGCTGCGCGAAAAGCGGTTTCGGCTATGGGCTCACTGGGCGTGGGCAGCCTTTATTATTCTGCTTTTAGGTGTATTCTGGGTGGGGCGAAAAGCAATCGGGGCGATCTGACAATATGGACTTTTCAACGATCCGTTTTTCACGGCTGAAGGAGGCCGTCGGATCGTTCGCGCCGAAATTGAGCAATTTCGCGAAAATCGCGCCTCTCGAGCCGGTTTCCCCGCCCCGAACCTTCCCGGTTCCTCACATCTTTTTTACCAAATTGAAGGCGCATTCGCGCGGTCACAATGGTAGCATCCTGAACGAATTAACAGGGTTGAATCACCAAACCAATCCTGTTGGATCGTAACCTCATCCACCGAACCCAAATCGCATCATGACTTCGGACTCACCTCAAGAACCAGACACGAACCACGCGGAGATACATCTGCCGGACGGCCTCCAACACAAGCTGGAGGAATTTCGCAGCCGCCTCTGGGCTGTAAAAATTGCAGAAGGCGCCCTCGCCGCCATCGTCGGCCTCGCCATTTCCTACCTCGTCGTTTTTGGACTGGACCGGTTTTTTGACACCCCCGGCTGGCTTCGGGCGCTGATCCTCGTCGGCGGAGCTTCGGTTCTTGGCCTCGGTCTGCCGCTGCGCTGGCACAAGTGGGTCTGGAATCAGCGCTCCCTCGAATCGGTTTCGCGATTGCTGAAACACCGGTTCCCCCGTCTCGGCGATCAGTTGCTCGGGATCGTGGAACTGGCCAAACAGGGTGAAGACTGCGCACATTCCCGCTCGCTGGTTCGCGCGGCCATGGCGCAGGTCGATGAAAAAGTGAAAGACCGGGATTTTTCCGATGCGGTTCCGAACAATCACCACCGCGCGTGGACCATGGGTGCGATTGGCGCCATGGCGGTGGCGATGCTGACCGTGTTTCTCGTATCAGATGCGGCGAGAAACGCGATGGCTCGCTGGCTCATGCCTTGGAAAAATGTGGATCGTTACACCTTTGCGAACGTGCAGGATGTTCCGGAAAAAATGGTCGTGCCGTATGCCGAGCCGGTCGATTTCTCCACTGCGCTGACGGATGACTCGCGCTGGAAGCCGGAAGTCGCAGTGGCCAGAATTCCGGGCACGAAAGAAAAACTCGAAGCGGAAAACGTGGAAGATCAATTTCATTTCAACCTGCCGCCTCTGAAGGACGGCGGAGCCATGAAACTGAAGATCGGGGATGACCGCGAGAGAGTGGAAGTCGAGCCGATGACGCGCCCGGAACTGCAGAACCTGATCGCGAAGATCCGGCTTCCCGATTATCTGCTCTACGATCACGATCCCGAGCAGGAAATTCGCGGAGGCACAGTCTCGGTTGTGAAAGGTGCCAAGGCCACGATTCGCGGAACCGCTGCCGAAGACCGCAAGTTGAAGCGGGTCGAAGTGGACGGAAACCGCACGCTTTCGCAGGACGACTGGTTCGAAACAATCGCCGCGGAAGTCACTCATTCCCACACCCGGGAATTGAACTGGGAAGACGAATTCGGCCTGACTCCGAAAGAGCCCCTCAAGCTGCGGATCAATGCTGTCGATGACGCCGCACCTGATGTTTTTGCAAAGAAACTTACCCGCGAGCAGGTGGTGTTGGAAGACGAAGTCGTCAGTTTTGACATTTCCGCCGGAGACGATTTCGGCGTGAAAAAAGTGGGCCTCGAGTGGCACGGCGTGAAAGACGCGCTGCACAATCCCGAGCCGGAAAAAGGCGACAAGCTCGTCGCCGCCGGAGATCCCCAGAAACGCGACGTGGCCGTGCAGGGCACATTTTCCGCGAAGCGGGAGGGCGTAAAACCGCAAACCCTGCAGGTGCGGGCCTTCGCAGAAGACTACAAGCCGGAACGCGAGCGTTCCTACTCGCCGACTTTCGTGATTCACGTGATGAGCCCGGACGACCACGCCCGCTGGCTGACGGATCAGTTTTCGAAGTGGTTCAAAAACGCCCGCGAGGTGTATGAAAAAGAGCAGCAGCTTTACGAGACGAACAAGGAACTCCGGAAAATGGATCCGGACGACCTCGACCGCCCGGAAAACCGTCGTGCGGTGGAAAAGCAGGCCAACGCCGAGGCCAACAACGCCCGTCGACTCGATTCCCTGACCGGTTCCGGCCGCGAATTGGTCCGCCAGGCAACCAAGAACACCGAGTTCGATGCCGAGCGCCTCGAAACCTGGGCCACGATGCTTCGTTCTCTCGATGACATCGCCAAGGATCGCATGCCGAGCGTGGCGGATCTTTTGAAACAGACCGCCAATGCTCCGGGCAAAGGCCAGCAGGCAGCTGCCAAACCGGGGAGTCCGTCGAAGGGCGGCGACCCGAAAGGCTCGAAGAACCAGGCAAACAGCGGCGATTCCAAAGGCTCCAGCCCGAAAGGTGATCCGGAGAATGCGAACGGCGAGTCGCCGAAAAGCTCCAAGCCGTCCGGCCCGATTGTCGGAAATCCCGCCAATTCCGGCAAAGGCAAGAAGCCGCCGGAAATGGAAAAATCGGATCAGAAGATTCCCGCCGTCCCGTCCGTCGTCGACAGCGAGAAAGGCTATCTGAAGGAAGACGGCGAAGACCAGAAAGGCGATCAGCCGAAGAAAAAGCCCAGCCCGGGCAAGCTGACCCTGCCGTCGACGGTTCTGCAGGGAGTTTCCAAGAAGAAAAAGGACGAAGCCGGCCCGCCGGAATCTCCCGCCCAGGAAAAAATGGACGAGGCGATCGCGGAGCAGGAAGACCTTCTCGCCGAATTTGCCAAGGTGGCCGACCAACTCCAGGAACTGCTCGCCAGTCTTGAGGCCAGCACATTTGTGAAGCGCCTCAAAGCCGCTTCGCGCAACCAGATGGAAGTCGCGACCGACCTGAACACAACCTTGAACGGCGCGTTCGGCATGGCGCGGGATCGCGTCGCCCAGCAGCTTCGTGAAACCGGCGAAGACGTGGCCAAGCGGGAGGAAGAGGAGAGCAAGAAGGTCTACGACATCCAGACCGACCTCGCCGCGTATTTCCAGCGCAAGCAGGATGTTCGCTACAAGAAGATTCTCGATTCGATGCGCGAAACCGGGATCGTCCGGGAGCTGAAAGACATCGGTGAAACAGTGAAGGTCAACCTGAACGGCCGGTCGATCGCGTCCGCCGAATACTGGGCCGACTCGCTCGACCGCTGGGCTGAGGAACTCGTGTCCGCCTCCGAATGCAAAGCCTGCAAAGGCGGCAGCAGCGACAGTCTTCCGCCGGAAGTCATCCTCAAAGTGATGCAGATCCTTCACGCCGAGATGCAGCTGCGCGATGAAACTCGCGAACTTGAGGCCACCCGTCCCGCGCTTCAGCCGGATGAGTATGAAAAACGCGCCGAACCGCTCGAATTCACCCAGCAGGAAATCCGGACCAAAACCGATGACGTGATCCAGGACATCGTCGATCTCCCGCAGGGCAGCGAGAAATTCAAAAAGGAAATCCAGCTGCTCATCGCCGTTTCCGACATCATGCGCGCCGCGCGTGGCATCCTCGCCCGCCCGGACACTGGTCCGGAAGCGATCGGGGCTGAAACGGAAGCGATTGAACTGTTGCTTCAGGCCAAGCGCCAGAATCCGAACGGCGGCGGTGGCGGCGGAAGCAGCCCGGGTGGTGGTGGCGGCGGAAGCACTTCCGCAGCGGCCCTCTCCGACATCGGAACCGGTGCTGCCGAAGATGTTGAAGCTCCGTTGCGCGATATTGGCCAATCGACCGGTCGTGCCGGGAAAGAGTTCCCCGAAGAATTTCGCATGGGTCTGGACAAGTATTTCAACAAGCTGGAAGGCGGAGGAGGCGGTCAATGATTCGACTCCGGAAATCGCCTGCCACGAACCAACAGGGTCTGTTCTCCGAACGAACCCTGTTGATTCGTTTTTCGGCCCTGACCCTCGGTTTGGGTTTGCTGGCAGGAAACGGTTTCTCCCAGGACGACGAGCCGGATCCGTTCGGCGGTAGCGGCGCAAAGGATCCCGAGCCCGCTCCCGAACAAAAGATCGAGCCGAAAAAAGCCAAAGCCGGCGGGATCGGCGAACCGGATCCGTTTGCCGCGCCGGCTCCGGCGCCGAATAAAGGCGGCGAGCCGAAGAAAAAAATGTCCGGTGACGGAATCGGCGAACCGGACCCGTTTGCGGCAACGGAACCCAAAGGCAAGGATCAGAAGAAAGCGGCTGAGGCTGACGATGCCGCCGCCAAAGCCAAGGCAGAGGCGAAAAAGAAAGCGGAGGAAACCGGTGACGAACCCGATCCTTTCGCAATGGTCGAACCCGAAGAAGACCCCGAAGCCGCGCCGGTCGATCCCGCGGCAGCAGCAGCGAATCCGCTCGGGCAATTGCTGCAGGGCCTGCTCCTGGATGGATTCGACATGCAGGCTCCCGAAATCCAGATTCTGCCGGGCGGACAAATCCAGGTGGAGATGGTCGAGGACGAAGAAGTGGAGGAGGAAGACGTTCCAGCCGAAGGAGTCGATCCAGCGGAGGCAAAAAAGAAAGCGGAGGCCCGCAAAAACGATCCCGTCCAACTGAAAATTTCCAAGCACCTCAAGAAAATGGCCGACGTAGAGTTGCAGAAACGATCGGCCTTCATGAACATCGTGATCGATGACGTGGTGCGGCTTTGTGAATTATCCGAAGAGCAAAGAGGCCAACTCGAACTGGCCGCCAAGGGTGCCACTGATCGTTCGATGGATAGCTGGCGCCAGTCCGCCGACCGGTACATCCAGGGCCGCATGAAAGGTGCGACAAAAGAAAACGCAGACCAAATGCTGCAGAGCATTGGAAATGTCAGCTTTGGAGGAAATGAGGCCGAAAAGGAAAGTGAAAAGAATTCACTCTGGAAGGAGTCGCTCGGCGAAGTGCTCTCCGGGGAACAAATTGCACGGTATGAAAAAGTCATCCGGGAACGCGAAGCGTATTCCGCGAAGGCCTTCGGAATGGTGGTGATGGCCACGCTCGACGAACACCTCCGCCTGACGCCCGAGCAGCACACCAAGCTGGCACCGCTGGCAGAGGAATCGACCTCCGAATACCTCGACGATATCCGCCAGTATTGGGGGGATTACTTTGAAAAATCGATGCTGATGTCCCTACTCGGAGGAGCGGAAGAAAAACAGGTGAAAGAAATCCTGAGTGAAAAGCAATTCGAGCGCTGGCAAAACTCCACCTCGAACTTCAATCATTTCTGGGAACAACGACGCCGCGAAAAGAAAGCCGCGGAAAAAGCCGCCGCGAAGAAGGAAAAGGAAGCGGAAGCGAAGAAACCAAAGCCATGAATCACTCCAACATCCTCTCTTCTGCCGGAGTATTCCTCGCGGCTGTCTTTTTCACTCTGGCTACCACCGAATTCGCTCCCGCCCAGGGTCGTGTCCGGGTGGCCCCGGTCGGCGCAGAAGACGAGAAAGAAAAGCAACGCAAAGCGGAATCCCGCGAGCGCTGGGAAAAAGCTCTTGAGGCCATCCGCAAAAGCAGTCGGGACGGCGTTGTGCGTCACCTCGAAGTGATCGTGTCTGAAATCGACCGGTCCAGCAAATTACAGGATGACCAGAAAATGAAATTGAAAGTCGGTGCAAAAGGAGCAGCTGATCGCGCAGTCGAGCAGTGGGTCCAAAACCTGGAACGCCAGGACGGCCTGATCCAGAACCTTGAAGCTGCTGCGGCGAACATTAAGAAAGAAGAGGAAGCGGTCCGGTTCGAGCAACTGATCGCCCAGTGGGGCAGGCAGTTGCAGCCTCAAACCGCTGAAAGCCAGGCGATCTGGAAGACGACTCTCGACAAGACGTTGACCGACGAACAAAAAAAAGCGTGGGAAGAAACCAAGAAACAGCGAGTGGCCTACTCCCGCTCCCTGCAGGTCGCGCAACTCGTCCAACAGGCCGACAACATGCTCCGTCTCACCGCGGATCAGCGGCAGAAACTGTTCAATCTCCTTTCCGGTGTGAAGACGGATGAAAAGAAAGAAGGCGATCAGCCGAACGTCGGCCATGGCGGCAACGGTGGCGTGGTGGCGATCAACCAGAACGGCAATATCGTCGTCCAGGGTCTCCAGGTCCGGGGAAACGCCCAGGTCGTCGTAAACGGGCAGGTCATCAACGGGAACACCGGCCGAAGCGGTGCGATCCCGAACCTGAACGGATTGCCTCGCGAAAAGGTCGAGGAATTTCTCACCGAGGAACAGATGAAACAGTGGGATCACTTTACGAAAAACCCGAATGGCATGGCCAACCGCGGCATGTGGTTCAACGGCAACGGAATCCAGGTCTTCCAGAACCAGATCCTGACCGATTAAATCTTTTACTCCCCTCTCCTCCCCTTTTATGAACGCACGCCGTCGTTTTTTGCTCCGAGTTCTCCCCGTAGTTTTTTCCGCCTTCGCATTTCCGGTGATCGCCCAGGACAACGCCGCCGATCCGGGCGGATTGCGGTTTGGAGGAGAAATCCCACCGGAAGTCGATGCCATTTACGAGCGTGGGCTCGCCTTCCTCGTGCAAAACCAGGACAAGTCCGGAACCTGGAGCAGCCGGGGCGAAAACGGAATCACCGGGCTGTGCCTGATGGCTTTTCTCGCCAGCGGTGAAGACCCCAATTTCGGCCGCTATCGTTCCCAGGTTCGCAAAGCCGTGCGCGCCCTGATCGAGGGACAGGATGCCAAGACCGGCTATTTCGAAAGCAGCATGTATCACCACGGATTTGCCATGCTGGCCCTCGCTGAAGCCTACGGTGCGGTGGATGAAACCGCTTTGTGGGATGGCACCGAAAAGAAAAAGCGGACCCTCGCCCAGGCGCTCGACCTTGCCGTTCGCTGTGCGGTTGGATCCCAGAAAAACAATCGCTGGGGTGGCTGGCGCTATTCGCCGGAATCCACCGATGCTGACACCTCCGTGACCGGCGCCGTCCTGATGGGCCTGCTGGCCTGCCGCAATGCCGGAATCGAAGTGCCCGATGAAGCGATCGACAACGCCCTCGAATACATGCGCCGCAGCACCGGCACGAACGGATTTGTAAATTACTCCGGCGGATTCGGAGGCATGGGCGAAAGCATGAACCGGTCCGCCGTGGCCACACTCGTGTATGCCGTTGGTCAGAAACGCGACTGGGACGAATACAAGGCCACCCTCGGCCACATTTCCAAGCAATTGGAGCACTCCGAAAACGGACACCGGCACTATTTTCTCTACTATATGGCCCAGGCGCTGTTCCAGGGAGATTACGATTCCTGGCAGAAATGGAATCACATGACCGCCCGCAAACTGGCCGAAACGCAGGCGGACGACGGAAGTTTTAACGGCAGCTACGGACAAGCTTACGGAACCGCCATGAGTCTTCTGGCCATGGCCTTGAATTACCGGTTCCTGCCGATTTACGAACGATTTTAGGAATGAAACAGCACCGACGGAACGACTTCTCTTTCGCAAAAGCGCGTGAAACGAATCAACAGGGTTGGTTCGGCAAACGAACCCTGTTCGATCGAAAATCAATTCTCACTTTCTTCGCCCTGCTGGCTTCGACGGGAATTGCGCTGGCCCAGGAGCCTGCTCCTGAGGCACCCGCCCCGGGGGACACTCCCGCACCACCGGAACCTGTCCCTGCGGCGCCGGACCAGGCGAAGCCTGCGGAGAGTGAAAAAAAGAAATCCGATTCAGTCGCCGCCGAGCCGGCCTGGGTGACCTGGAAAAACGGGGATGAACTGAAAGGCGTAATTCTGCCAACCGAACGGGGCGACATCATTCGCCTGAAATCGGATCTGTTCGTCGACCCGTTTGACATCAAGATCGATCAACTGGTCATGATCCGCTACGGGCGGGAAACGCACGGAAAATTCGATTTTGTCCCGCAACCGTTTCGTATCACCCTGATGACCGGCGATGTGCTGGGCGGAAAATTGAAATCAATTTCAGGCAGCGAAGTCGTGATACAAAGCCCGAAACTGAACAACGGGAAAGAGCTGAAAATCAAGCGCGACAAGGTTGCCTCGATCGAGCGGATGGATTCTCCGGACCTGGTTCTGACCGGCCCCCACAGTCAGCGCGGCTGGAAATCTGTCGGTCGGGAGCGGAAAATCGGCGATTGGATTCCGCAGCCGCACGGTGAACTGACCACCCGCCGCTGGCATGGCGATTTGTATCAGAAATTCGATCACCCGGACAAAATGGAGGTCTCCTTCAACCTCCGCTCCACGACCAATCCGGTCGAGTTTACCGCCGGTTTTTACCTGGAACCTTCCTCTGGCCCTGCCCTGGAAACCTGGGATGACACCCTCGTCCTGACGAACGGCAACGATTTCGATCCGGTGATGAAGATCTCCGAGGGAACGAAAAACCTGAGCCTGAAAATCTTCTGGGACAAGAAAACCGGCAGAGTTTCCGTGCATGACGCTCTCGGCAAGCAACTCGCCTCTCTCGAAGGCGCGAAGGGACCGGACGCGAAAGAATCCCCCGCAAAAACGGCGGGCAATCGCCGCCGTGTCGTTTCCTACCGCAACGGAAACGCCAAGGAAGAAGGCTTCGCGCTGTTGAACAAGAGCACCGACCTGTCCTTCTCCGACCTGAGAATTCGGAAATGGGACGGAAAACTGCCGAAAGAAATCAAAGCTGACACGCCCCGCGTCGTTTTGGAAGATGGTTCAGCCGCGTATGGAGCAGTTCCGTCCGCAACAGCCGACATCATTACTGCGGGTGGGCAGTCGCGTCCGCTGGATTCGATCCGCAAAGTAGTTTTTGACGACAACCCGACTCATCCAAATTTCAAAAAGAGCAAGGAGTTGCGGGATTCTTATGTCTCCTGGCTCGACGGCACGCTGTTGTCCGGAAAGCTCAGGAAAATCGAAGGAAACCGCGTCAGCATTCTTCCACCGTGGTCGAATGAACCCATCACGGCCGGCCTGAGTCACACCCGCAAGATTGCATTTTTCAACGAGAAGGAAGCGGACGGCACTGCCACGGATCAATTGTTTGTCGACAAGATCGTGCTGAAAGGCCGGATCGCCGCCGCGAAAAACGATGATTCCGGTTCCACCCTGATTTCCTGGCAGCCGGCCGGCTCCATCAATGCCAGCGCCCTGGCCAGCGGAGTCGTGGCCCGGGTCGTGCGGCCTGCTCCGGCCGGGGACATCCAGGCGCTCGGGTTTGGCCGGGTTTACCTGACCAACAACGAAGTGCTGACCGGCAATCTGCTTTCCATCGACAAAACCCACGTGCACTTTGAAAGCGAATACTGCGGGGTCATCAAGATCGACCCGAATCACATCCGGGCCCTCGATATCGAGGCGACCAATGCCGAGATGAAAAATTTCGGCGACTCCGGATGGGAACGCTTTCCCGACAAGGAGATGGGCGAAGATTCGATCACGATCGAAAAAGACAAGGCCGTCCTGAAAAAGGGCGGATTCGGTCACCGGACACTATTGAACGGCGATGAAATGGCCTTCGATATGCAGTGGAAAGCACCCCACATGGGTTCCGTGACCCTGCGCATGTTCCTGAGCGATTTTGATTCCTCCAGCGCCAGCACGGACATTCTCCTCGCGTCCCAGGGCAGCCAACTCTACCTCGGCGAATCCAAGCCCGGCGGTGCCTTTTCCTTTTCCGGTGAGCGCGTTCCGCTGAAAAACGGAGCCGCAAGCATCCGGATTGTTTTCAAAGACAACCGCCTCCAGGTTCATGTCAATGAACGCCGCGCCCTGACCCTCACGCTCGATCCGGCGAAGCAATCGGGTAACGGCTTCGTCTTTCAAACCGGCGGTGGCTGGCAGGGCTGGAACCGACCCGACAGCGAAGTCACCTTCACGAATTTTGAAATCAAGCGTTCCCCGGGATACTTGCCGAAGAGAGTGATCGATCCCGATGCCAAGCGGGAAGCCCTCGTCATTCCCCGATTCCGACGCGAAAACCCGCCCACTCATGTCCTGATCGCTCCCAACGGAGACATGCTCCGCGGACGACTGATTGCCGCCAGCGATGACAAAGTCCGGTTCACCTCCAAGCTCGACAGCTTCGATTTTCCCCGCGACCGGGTCTCTACCATCGTCTGGTTGAAGCAGCCCGAAACAGCGGAAGGCGACGAAAAAGAGAAGACCGGAGACAAAGCGGATCAGGAAGAGGGAGAAGAGAAGAAAGAAGCCGCCAAAAAGGCGCAGCCATTCGTGCCCACTCACCGGTTCGTCCTCCACGACGGCTCACGGCTAAGCCTGAAAGCCCGGGAAATCGAACGGGATCAGTTTGTCGGCGATTCGGAATTGCTTGGCGAATGCAAAATCCCGCTCCGGGCCGTGCGTGAAATCCGACACGGAGCTGAAAGCTCCAGTGAAAAATCTCCCGTGCAGTTGGCCTACACGGACTGGATTCTCGAATCCGCCGCCGAGCCGGTCATTCCCACGGACGACGGTGGTGAAAGCAGCCCGCTTATCGGCGAAGCCCCGCAGGAATTCCAGGTCAAAACCCTCGATGGAAACGAATATAAGCTCAGCCATTACCGCGGCAAAGTCGTCGTGCTCGATTTCTGGGCCACCTGGTGCGGCCCGTGTATCCGCGCTATGCCGGAGATTTTCCGGGCTGTCGGTCAGTTTGAAAATGACCAGGTCTCTTTCCTCGCCGTGAACCAGGGCGAAACTCCGCCGATCATCGAGAACTTCCTTGAGCAACGCGGCTGGGCCGGAATTCCGGTCGGTCTTGATACCAATCAGAAAGTCGGTGATCAGTTCCAGGTCCAGGGCATCCCGCACACCGTCGTGATTGGCAAGGACGGCAAAGTCACCTGGGTCCACAGCGGCTTCAAAGATGGAATGGGCGATGCGCTTGCAGCTGCGATTGTCAAAGCGCTCGAAGCGGAATAACCGGTCGCCGTTTTTTACAGCGCCAGCAAATCGCGGGTCGCCGCCGAAATGCTCTGCCAGGTCGGCCGGTGGGCCTTCCACAAATTCGGGTGATACGGAATCGGCGTGTCCTTGGAATTCAGCCGCCGCGGCGGTGCGTCCAGCAGGTGAAACCCTTCACTGACGACGCGTGCGATCACCTCCGAGTTCAGCCCGCCCCACGGAAAACTTTCGCCGACACACAGCAGGCGCCCTGTTCGCGCAACCGAACCGAGAATCGTATCCGTGTCGATCGGTTTGGCTGTGCGCAAATCGACCACCTCGATTTCCCATCCTTCCTCCGCCAACTCTCCCGCACTTTTTAGTGCCTCGTGAACCATCGCCGAATAAGCGACGATGGTAGCATGACGTCCCGCCCGGGCAATTCGTGCGCTGCCGGCCGGTATATTTTCTTCCGGCAGTTTCTCGGCCTTGAGGTGGTAGTAGAGAAATTTGTGCTCGCAGAAAATCACCGGATCATCGATCGCAATCGCTTCCAGCAACATCGAATACGCATCCTCCACTGTCGCCGGAGTCATCACGATCAGCCCCGGGTAGTGAGAGTAAATCGACTCGAGAGACTGGCTGTGAAACGGCCCGGAGCCTTCCGTGCCGCCCGAGGGAAGCCGGATTGTAATCGGGCACGGCACTCCCGTGCGCCAGAAATGCGTTGCCGCCTGGTTGACGATTTGGTTGAAGGCAACCGTCGAAAAATCCGCGAATTGCATCTCGATGATCGGCCGCATTCCCTCGATCGCCGCCCCGATCGCTGATCCGACCATGGCGTCCTCGCTGATCGGCGAATCAATCACCCGGCCGGGATACATTTCCGCCAGGTTCTTCGTGGCTTTGAACGCCCCGCCAAAATCCGCTACGTCCTGCCCGTAAATATAGACCGACTCGTCGTCGGCCAGCGCCTTCGACTGTGCTTCGCGGATCGCTTCGAGATACGTGATTGCCATTGTTGAAAAACAGCCTCGAATGTGAACCGTTCGCCCCGAAACCGCAAACGGCAAAAAACGATCCAGCAGATTCGGAGCGAAGCGGAAGAAGACGGATCGGTATGCAGTCAATCTGTGTGCCGAACAAACACTGCTTGGTTTAATTCTTTCAGAAAGCTTTCTGCCAGCCGACCACAACACCGAATTCCCGGTCCATGCCAACGCCATTGGCATCCTGCGCCAGCGGGACGAGGCTTTCGATGGCGAGACGGTGCCCGTTCTTAAACATCACGTTCACTCCGAGACCACCTTCGAGGATATGCCCGCCATAGTTCGCCTGGAAATGAGGCGGGGCAACATGGCCATGCGGGCCATTGTAATGACCGTCGATGGAATCGCTGTAGATAAAATTCAGCCTGGCAGATACGCTGACCGCATCGCAGATCGGGTGCGCCACCCAGGCGGTCACATTCACGTTGTCGCCGTAGGAAAATCCGCTGTCGTTTTCATCTTCAAGCCGGAAGATCGCAATCGCCTGTGCTCCCCAGGAAAGATTGGCGGCCTGGCCGAGGTAGGTGATGCCCGGTTTCAAATCCCAGGTGCCACTGCCCGGTTGCATGCCGTAGGGCAGGAATGCCCCGTGCTCCTTTTTGTCGACCTCCGCAACTGGCAGGACCAGCCCGAGGTTGAGATGCAGCCGATGACAATCGGTATCGTAGATTTTGTATAACCCGCCGACAGTGATGTCGCCAAGCCCGGCACTGGAATGACCGAAACTCCCGGCTCCGCCGTGACCATGACCTCCGCCGTGCGCATGCGGATTGCGGAGC
>JABDJT010000507.1 GCA_013003335.1 Verrucomicrobiales bacterium
ATGGAATACGGGCTCGGGATGGACCCCGCCTCCGGCGCGCCGTCTTCGAACGAACTCGGCCTCACTTTTGGAAACGGCGGAGCTACCAGCGCGACGTTCACCCGGCCGACCGACCGGATCGGCCTCACCTACGTGCTGGAGATTTCGAGTGACTTGCAAACCTGGACAGAGCTCGGTTCTCCCGCTGTGACCAACAATGGTGACGGAACCGAAACGGTCGAATTTGCCGGGCTGCAAAACGCCCCCGGCCTCAGTTCCGATCTCGGTTTTGCCCGTCTCCGGATCGATTCGTCGAACCCGGTCGGCACAGCCTACTCGCCGGTGCACGGTTGGTATGAACTGCAGATCAAAACCGGGCATCAGTCATTCGGCATCAGCCTGGTCAAGCCGGTCGCGCACGCCGCAACGGTCACCGGCACGACGGCTACTTCGCTTCTTTTCGTCGAGAACACGATCGCTGCTTCGCTCGATCCGCAGCAGAAATACTACGTCGAAATCACCTCCGGCACAGCGGAAGGACATCGTTTCGCTGTCGATCTGGCGAATTCCTCGGGTGGACAAATCGCGATCGACTTCGACGATCGGACAACCACAGCTTCGTCCTTTCCGTCCGGCGTTTCCCAGGCGAAAGCGGTGATTCGGCCCCAGCATTTGCTCGGTGAAGCGTTCGACAAAACGCAGTTCCAGGGCGGAACCAGCTCTTCGCTGGCGGACCGAATCCTGTTTTTCGGGGACGACGGATATGAGTCCTATTATTACCTGAAATTCAACGCCTTTGATCAGTGGGTGAGGGGAGGCGACTCCAACCTCGAAGATCAGCACAACCTGCCGATCCGCCCCGGCGAAGGCTGCTTTTTCATCCGGCGTGGTCCGGACCGGATCGTCAAGATCACCGGGGAAGTCCGCGCGAACGCTTTCATTCAACCGCTTCGGCAGGGATACAATCTCGTCGCCGAGCCGACGCCCATCATCCGGTCACCCGTGCAGCGAAACATGACCCCGGCGAACGGTTTTGTTGGCGGCCCGAATTCCAATTCCTCCGATCAGTTCACGATTTGGAAAGGCGATCTCGTGCAGGGTGAAGAGGGCTTCAACGTGTTTTACCGGATCAGTCACAACGCGTTTCAGTACTGGACGGAACTCGGGAACAACACGATCCCGAACGAAAACGACTCGCTCCATTTCCATTTCCGGAACGCCGTTTTCATCAACCGGTTCAACGCGCCCCTGCCCGGCTACCGGATCGACAAAGGTTGGTAAAACGCATTTCGCGAACCACCGGGATCGAAAGCGGGCTTGCCCCGCCGTCTGAAAACAGCTGGAAACCGGCTCCTGCAATGTGATCTGAACAGACCAACACGGTTGGTTTGCCGAACTGACCCTGTGGTTCGTTTTTACGTGCGGAAGGAATCCAGCTGCGATAGCGTGACGATTGATGATCTCGATTTCCCAACAGGGCCGGCCGAAGCTGTCCTTGCTACTTGGATTCGTTTTCGCGGCCCTGTTTCTGCTGCCGGAATCCAGCCGGGCCGGTGGGATGGACCCCAATCATAACTGGTCTCTGAATGTTGGGAATTACTGGGTATCCGTCACCGAATACAAGGGGTATCCCAGGGCGACTGCCCCGCCATTTGTTCGGATGCAGGTATCAGGCCCGTGGAACGGGAACAAGCGCTTGATCGGCCGCGATTTTCGATGCCGGTTCGAAACGTTCTGGGCGTCCACTGCCATGATTCCAGTCACGATGGTGGCGGGAATCGCTGCATTTGTTCGATTCCGGGGCTGGAGAAAATTACAGAAGTTGGGGCGGGAGCCGATGGAGGTGGGGTAAGGTTTCGCGCGATTCAACGACCATTACAGGCAGATCCTAATTATGAAGAATCCTTTCCGAACGGAAGAAATGCTGGTGGTCGAAGACGGTCAGGTTTCGGCAAAATCGCTGCCCTACGACCAGCGGACTGCCGAAATCGCTTTCGAAACCGCAACGTTCGGAATCGGATGATTCTGGGGACCGGATTCCGAGTTCGGAAGCCTGAACGGAGTGTTGCGCACGCGGGTTGGATACTGCGGCGGAGAGAAAAGAGAGCCGACCTATCGGTCAATCGGGGATCACACCGAGGCGCTCTCGATCGATTTTGATCCGACCGTTTTATCGTTTGGCGACATCCTCGAAATTTTCTGGCAGGGCCATGATTTTTCGCGGAATCACGGCAGCCGCCAGTATCGGAACGCCCTGTTTTTCCGAAACGACGAGCAACAGGAAGCGACAGAGGCTTCGAAGCCTGCAGGTGCTGCCACCGATATCGAGCCGGTCGGGGAATTCACCATCGCCGAAGGGTATCACCAGAAATATTACCTGACCCGCTACCGCGAAATTCGTGCCTTTCTCGAATCGCATTATCCAACGGCAAAGGAACTTGCTGACTCCGCCGTAGCCACACGGCTCAACGCCTATCTCGGGTCCGGGATGGATCGGGATTGGGGGCGGTTCCTGGACGAATTGCCGGAATACGGACTACCGGAGGAGATGGAAGTGGAAGTGCGCGGGATGGTGGGCTGAATTCGCCGGTTTCTTATCCCTTCAACAACTGCCCCACCACGTTGTCACTGTCGGCAAACCGCTCCATTTCCAATCCCATGGCCCGGCCATAGGTGAGCCACAGATTCGCGAGAGGCGTGCGGTCGGGAACGTGGAGGTGTTTTCCACCGAGACCGCCGGCGAATTTTTCACGGGCGTTTCCGGCCATGATGATCGGCAGATCGCTGTATTGGTGCGTCGCGCCGTCGCCGAGACCGGAGCCGTAGGTGAAAATCGTGTTGTCGAGTAGGCTGGAGCCATCGGCTTCCTCGATGGCCGCCATTTTTGCGACGAGATCGGCGAAAATCTCCATGTGGAAATAATCGACCATTTCCAGCTCGGTGACGAATTTTTTCTGGTTGTGAGACATCTGGTGATGGCTCATCGGTTTGTCGAACAGACCCTCAAATTTGTAGGGCGTGTCCCAGCGCTCGGGGCCGACCATGAAGGTGGCGACATTTGTCAGCCCGGCCTGGAGTGACACAACCATCAGGTCGCCCATCAGGCGGATGTATTCACCGCGCGGCAAATAGGCTTCGGGCGGTTCCTCAAGATTCACATCGGCCAACTCGGAGCGCATTTTCTCGAGTCGGTCCATCTGCGTTTCGATGGCGCGGATGGACTCGAAATATTCCTCGAATTTCTGCCGGTCGGTGTAGCCGAGATTCCGCTGCATCGACTTCGCGTCTTCCAGCACGAGATCAGTGATGTTCCGGTAGGTCTGGATTTCCTCGGTGCTGAACAGCCGGCGGTAAGCTTTGCGCGGATCGCGCATCGAGGGCGCGACGTGGTCGGTTCCATACCAGGAAATGTTGTCGAAATAGATCGATTCCTTGTTGTCCTTATGGCTGTTCGCGGAGAACTCGAGAGTGCGGAACGGCGTTTTGCCGCCGATCTGGTCGGCGACGATGTGATCAAACGTCCGCGCCAGCGGGTAAGCGGATTCGGTGACGGTATTGACCGTCGCGCTGGAGAGAAAACAGGAACCGCACTGGGCATGGACGTCCGTGCCGTGCTGGTAGAGCCGGTCCATCCCGGTGATCATGGTGACCTTGTCTCGCACCGGTTTGAGAGCACCAAGCGTTTGCGTGTCGGGAAATTCGTGAAGGCCGGGCTTGATCGTGACTTTCTGCTGAAAATCGGGATCGGAAGTGAAATATTCCGGGGTCTGTTGTTCGTCAGGGAAAAACGCCCGTCGCACCACGCCGATCGGGACATAGTAAAACGCCAGCCGCTGCGCCGGTTTGGCGACCGTCTTGGCAAAAGACAGGCTTTCCAAAAACGGGAGACCGAGGACTGCACCGCCCGCGCCGCGGAGGAAGTTTCTTCGGGAAGTGATTTTCATGGCGTCGAAAGGGACAGCTTCGGGTTGGTCTTATACAAAAACGGTTCGCTCAGCACAATCCGCCTGATCAGGTCCCGCATCCGGTATTCTTCTGCGGCACTTTCCTCCACGATCCGGTCGATCGCAATCCGGTCGGCTGCTCCCGGTTCGCGACCGAGGGCGAAGGACAGCAGGTGCGCGGTGAAGCCCTGCACAAAACGCTCTTTTTCCTTCAAAATCGCGTCTTTGAATTCAACCGGGTTGGTGAATTCGTGTTTCCGGAACAGCGTGCCGGCGGCATCGACCTCGCGGCCGTTCGGGTATGTTTCCCGCCAGAGGCCGGTGGGATCGTAATTTTCGAGGGCGAAGCCGAGCGGATCAATTTTCTCATGGCATCCCTGACAGCTCGCATTCTCGCGGTGAAGCTTGAGCTGCTCGCGCAGGGTGAGCTTATCAAAATCGGGGTCCTCTTCGGGCAGGGGCGGGACATCGGCAGGCGGTGGTTCAGGCGGGTCGTTGAAAATTGCCGTCAGCACCCAGGCTCCGCGGGTGATGGGTTTCGTGCGACTTGGGCCGGAATTCATCGTCAGCATCGCGGCGTTGGTGATGACCCCGCCTTCGCGGCGGTCGGTGATCGGAACACGGGTGAAATCGAGCACGACGGGGCGCGCCTTGTCCAATTTGCCCTCGGCATACCAGCTGACCAGTTCCCGGCTTCGATAGCTGAAATCCGGGTCGATGAGTTCGGTTACCGGTCGGTTTTCGAGCAGCACCGTTTCAAAAAGCAGCAGCGGTTCGAGCATCATGTGCAGACTGGCGCGATACTTGGCGAAGTAGAAATTCGGGTAGGTTTTCGGGTCGGGCACGGCGGAAACGATGTTTTCCAATTGCAACCACTGGCCCGGAAAACTGTCGCAAAATCGCTTTAGCTTCCGGTCATTCAGCATCCGGTCGACTTGTCCGGCGAGGATTTCCGGATCGCTCAACGTGCCGGATTTGGCGAGATCGAGCAGCGTTTCATCGGGAAGGCTACCCCACAGGAAAAAGGACAGGCGCGAGGCCAACTCGAAATCATCGAGAGGTTCGGCGACGGATTTCGGCTCGCGATTGGCGGCGTCGTAAAGGTACAAAAACCGCGGCGAAGCGATCGCTGCCGAGGCGGCGGCTTTCATCGAATTTTCCCACGAATCGCCCGAGTTGATCTGCGATACGACGGCTTCAGTGTACCGGTTCAACGTTTTTTCATCGACCGGACGGCGAAACGCGCGACTCAAAAATGGCTCGAGACGTTGCTCGATCAGCACCGACGGGTCGATCTCGATTCCCGGAGCTGGCGGGGCGAAAAATTCGCCCCAGGTGCTCACATTCTTCTCCGTGAAATCCTGCGATTCCATGATCGACCGGCTCACTTTCAGAAATTCCTCCATCAACATCGGAGAGAGCGAGAGGTGATCGCCGCGATTGTCGAATCCGTGCTCCGCCCGCAAATCCTGCGGAAACGCCGCCACGCCGAGCAGGCGCGGCTCGATCAGTTGCGATTTTCCGAGCGGACGGCTGCCGACTTTCACCGTCGGCGGCATCTCGCCGGAGGCCGGTTGAAAATAATTCCCGTGGTCCCGCATCATCCGTTCCGGCAGCGAAAACACGTTCACCTTCAGCCCGAACAAATCCTGGACCGCGTTGTTGTATTGAAAGCGGTTCATCCGCCGGATCGGGGCCTGCTCGAAGGATTTCTTCGCGAGAACGGCCTCGTGCAAGGCTGTTTGCAGGCTGGCGACCAGCTGCTTGCGCGTGGCCGCATCGGGTTGGGGTTCCTCTTCCGGCGGCATTTCCTCGAACTCGATCACGTCGATCAGGTCGCGGAGAAAATCGGGATCGGCTTTCAGCCGGGAAAAATCGCGGATTTCCAGCAGGTTGACCTTTCCCTTCACCTTGTCCTTCTCACCGTGGCAGCGAGTGCAATGCTCACGGAACACCGGCTCAATTTTCTTCGAAAAATCGTTCCCAGACGTGGTGTCAGAAAGCGCCAGCAACGCTGCGCTGATCAAGAGGCAAACCCGCATAAATTCGCGGCCAAGGTCCCGTTATCCGCCGGGAGTGCAATGGCGGAATGGGGCGACTATTCACGAATCGTTTTCGTCTCCGGAAGCTTCGGTAATCAACTTGTTTGAAGCGATCAGCAGTCCCACGAAAAGGAACGGAATCAGGATCACCCAGGGAAACCTGGCTCCCTCAGAGGAAAATGCTTCGAGCCCCAGGTCAAGAATGATCGGCACCGCCATGGCGGTGATCCAGTAAATCGTATTGATTTTGGTTCGATTTCTCCTCTTCGCGGTTTCCATTTTTCTATCCTATCCGGAGTGTCAAACGGCGCCACGAACCAACCGGGTACGTTTGCCAAACCAACCCTGTTCATTCGGAATTGCCTTGCCGTCGCCACAGCGGCTATCCTGCCTTCATGAAACGACGCGCATTTCTCCAAAACTCCGGATCAGCCGCGACGATGGCTGCCATGGGGGCACCGGTTTTCGGGCTGGAAAACAAACCGCTCATCCAGCTCGGGCTGGTAACCTACAATTGGGGCAAGGCATGGGACCTCGCAACTTTGCTGAAAGTTTGCGAGGTGATGGAATACGCGGGCGTGGAATTGCGGTCAACTCACGCCCACAAGGTCGAGCCGGATTTGTCGAAAACGGAACGAGCCGACGTGAAAAAACGCTTCGCGGATTCGCCGGTGGAACTCTACGGGCTGGGCACAGCCTGCGAATATCATTCCGCTGACCCGGCGGTTTTGAAAAGGAACATCGAGGAAACGAAGGCATTCATTCACCTGGCGCACGATGTGGGGGCATCCGGTATCAAGGTCCGGCCGAACGGCCTGCCGAAGGATGTCCCGGTGGAAAAAACACTCGAGCAGATCGGCAAATCGCTTGATGAAGTGGCGGCCCATGGCAGCGAACACGGCGTGGAAATCCGAACGGAAGTGCACGGGCGCGGCACGGCGGAAATCGCGAAATTTGTCGAAATCATGAAGCACTCGCAGCATGAAAATTCGACGGTGTGCTGGAATTGCAATCCGGCCGACCTGGAAGGGGAGGGGCTCGCGAAAAACTGGGAGGCGCTCCGGAAACGCGTTCACGAAATCCACATCCACGACCTGCGAAACAAGGACAGCTATCCGTGGGAGGAGTTTTTCGCGCTGTTGAAGAAGACAAAATTTTCCGGCTGGACGCTGGTGGAGGAAGGAAAAGTGCCGGATGACGTACCGAAGGCGATGAAGGAAGTCCGGGCAGAGTGGGAACGACTGACCGGGTAAACGGGGAGTGTTGCATTCGGCGGAAACTCTTGGAATCCGGCGGGTTTTTCTGCTTCACTCCGGCCATGCAATTCCGGTTTCGGCTTCTCCTGTTGGCCCTGTGTTTCTCTCTCCCGTCGTTCGGGCAGGATGATGAAAAAGTTGAAAAGAAACCGGCTCCGCCAAACATCGTCCTGATCATCGCCGATGACCTGAACTGGGATGACTCGACGCCGTACGGGCATAAAACGATTTCCACACCGAACCTGCAGCGGATGGCCGACGAGGGGATGCGGTTCGATAACGCGTTTGTCACGATCAGTTCCTGCAGCCCGAGCCGGGCGTCGATTATCACGGGCCGCTACCCGACCAACACGGGCGCGGACGAACTGCACTGGCCGGTGCCGGCGGAACAGGTGACCTTTGTCGAGAAGCTGAAAGAAGCCGGTTACTGGACCGGCGCAGCGGGGAAATGGCATCTCGGCGATGCGATGCGGGACCGGTTTGACGAGGTGATGGAGGTCGATACGAGCGGGTTCCAGCTGCCCAGCGGCGAGGAGGGGAAAAAGGGGAAATTCAAGGAAACGCTGGAAGGCGAAGCTCAGAGTGGCTGCGCGGACTGGATCCCTCTGATCGAAAAACGGGACGAGGACAAACCGTTTTTCCTGTGGCTGGCCGCCCTGGATCCGCACCGGCCGTATCACGAAGGAATTTTGCCCGAGGCGACCGATCCGGACACCGTGGCTGTCGCGCCGTATCATGCCGACACGCCGGAGACCCGGAAGGATTACGCGCTGTATTACGACGAGATCATCCGTCTCGACAAGTATGTCGGAATGGTGCTCGACAAGCTGGAGGAGGAAGGTGTGGGCGATAACACGATGGTCCTCTTTTTCTCCGACAACGGCCGGCCCTTTCCACGGGACAAAACGACGATGTATGATTCGGGAATCAAGACGCCCTGGCTGGTTCGCTGGCCCGACCGGGTGAAAGCGGGAACCGTCAGCAAACGGCTAGTGAGTGCGGTCGACATCGCGCCGACAGCGCTGGAAATTGCGGGAATCGATGAGCGGGAGAAAACCTTCGAGGGACGGAGTTTCCTGAAAACGCTGGACGACCCGGAGCACGCGATCCGTGAATTTGTTTTCGCCGAGAAAAACTGGCACGACTACGAGGATCACGTCCGCGCCGTGCGAAATGAGCGCTACAAGTATATCCGCAATGCCTACAACGATTTGCCGCAGACGCCTTCGGCCGATTCCGCGCGCAGCCCGACCTTCGAGTCCCTCAAGAAGTGGAGAGACGAAGGGAAACTGCTGCCGCACCAGATGGGTTGCTTCATCCAGCCCCGTCCGAAGGAGGAACTCTACGACACCGTGGCCGATCCGTATGAATTGAACAATCTGGCGGCTGACGAACGCTACGAGCCGGTTTTGAATGCCATGCGCGAGGCACTCGGCGAGTGGGAAAAGCGGACCGGCGATTTTCCACCGGACCTCCGCACTGCGGATGAATTCGACCGCGTTACCGGCGTGCCAACCGCGGCCCGGGTTCGCCCGCGCTGGTCGAAAGAACGGATGGTCAAGGCAGGGTTGGCGGCGGAGTGATCGCCCGTCAAACCCGCTCCACCACGACCCGGCTGCCTTCGTGTTTCACGATGCGGATGGGCGTGCCGCGGTCGATGAATTCGCCGTCGGCGGTGATATCGAGTTGCTTGCCGCCAAATTCGCCTTTGCCGGCCGGGCGAAGATCAGTGGTGCACTTGCCTTCCAGACCGATGTAATTTTCGGCTGTGGTAGGTTTCGGGTCAGTCTCACGGCGCTGCTCGAGGCCGGCACCGGACGCGAGGGATTCCCGCAGGATGAGGCGGTTGGCGATTGGGATGTGCTGCAGATGTCGCATCCCGAAATAGATCAGCAGAGCCGTCCCCACCAGCCCGGCTGCGAGAGTCAAAACTCCACCCTGGGCCATTTCAGTCCAGCTGGGGGCTCCCGGCATACCTTCGACTTTCCATTGGAAATCGACCCGGTCCATCATGGCGAGAATCAGCGAAGCAAAAATCAAGATCCCGCCCAATGCCCCGGCCACGAGCGTTCCGGGGAACAGGAAGATTTCGACGCCCAGTAAAACCAGGCCGATCACGAGCAGCACGGCCAACTCGTATCCGGCGAGATTTCCCGCGGCGTGATTTCCGAAAAAGTAGATCGTGAACGCCCCGACTGCGATCAGGCCCGGCAGGCCAAACCCGGGGGCCTTCATCTCCGCGTAAACTCCGCCCAGGCCGACGATCAGCAGGACAAACGAAAACTTCTGCACCCAGTGGGCGAAAGACTCCATCCCGAGCGGTTTGGCTGCGACGATTTCGCCTTCGAGACCTTCCTGCGCGGCCAGCGCTTCCACGTTGCGGGCGACGCCTTTCGCGAGCACCGGCTTCCCGTTGATCACCTCAGTGGCCTTGTTGGTGCCCCAGTTCAAAACGCTGCCTTTTTCGTGCAGGGTGATGCCGTCGATCACGACCTCGGTGTCGGTCGAAACCATGGCCTTGGCGATATCCGGGTTGTGGCCCTTCAGAACTGCGACGTTCTCGACCATGGCCTTGATCTCCTGCGTGACTTTGTCCCGCATCGACTCGCTCAGTTCCATCCCGCCGCCGCCCACGACCAGCGCCGATCCGATCGTCGCGGCCGGGGCCATGTAAATGTGATCCGTGCCGATCGCCACGATGGCACCGGCGGACACCGCCTGCTTGTTCACGAACGCATAGGTCGGCATGGAAACGGCCTGCAGGCTGTCGAGGACGAGGCCCTCGGTATACCAGGCGAATCCACCGGGCGTTTGCAGCTCGAGAATCACTGCCTCGGCTCCATCCAGCTCCGCTTTTTTCAGGGTGCGATCCATGAAATCGAAGCTCGCCTTGCCGGTCGCGAGGGAATCAAACCCGAGATCGATGACGACCACCTTGCCGGAGTAATCCTGCCCTTCGCGCTTGCCGAAAAGCGGGCCACCTTCTAGTTGGTCACCCGATGGCGTTTCAGATGCTGCGGACCCGTCCGGGTTACGTTTCTTGTCGTTTAGAAAATTCCGGTTTCGCGAGGTGCGGAATTCCGTGGGATCGATTTTCACGACCTCGCCGTTCCATTCTTCGGCTTGCGCGAGTGCCTTGGCCGATTCCGCGATGTCGGTGGCCAGGATCGGTTTTCCGTCGATCACGCGGATCGCTTCGTCGGCTGTCAGGGTCAAAATTTCGCCTTTTTTGGAAATCACCTCGTCCCCGATTTTCACCTCCAGCTCGCTGTCGACCATCGCCTCGGCCACGTTGGGATTGTAGCCGTTTTCCTTCGCGAGCGTCCGGGCCTGGGCGCGCAGGATGGAGAGCGATTGCGCGAGATTGCGCTTTTCCATCTCCTCATTTTTCCCGCCGCCGCGGAAAGTGAGGGCGGCTGCGCCAATGTAGCCGCCGGGGGCCAGGTAAATCCGGTCCGTGGCCAGCGCGAGAATTGCCCCGCCGCCGGTACCCTCGGTGTTGATGAAAGCGAAAGTCGGTACATCGAGCTTCTTCACCTCGCGGATCAGCCGCTGCTCGCCGTTCCAGTCCGTGCCACTGGTGATGTCGATTTCAAAAATTACCGCCTCCGGCTTGTCCTTTTTCATCGCCTCCAGCAGGCGTTTCATGTCGAGAAAGCGTCGGTCGCTCGAAAAATCCTCGAACCCGATCGGGACCACCACCACCTTGCCCGCGAGCATTGAGCTGGTCGTTTTCGAATCAACCGGGTTGGTTTGGCGATCCGACCCTGTTGGATCGTTTTCCGCCTCCCGGTTCGCATCCGTCTCCGGCGCGTTCTGCAGGCCCAGGCCCAACGCCCCGAAGGCAATCAACGCCGTATAAGCCATCCGGCGGACTCTCGCCGCTGCTGAAATAGTCCCGATCATATTCTTCATCTTAAATTGGATACGATTGGGGGGCAAACTCCGAGAGGAGAATCGAAGAGAAAGTGAACGATGGGGCAATCGAATGATCTCTTGGTTTTTTGATCGGAATCGCGAATCTTTTGGGTTTCAATCCCGCAACCGTAATAGTTGGCTGAAAATATGGAGTCCCTACGTACCGAAACGATCGAGGATGTAAAAATTCTTTCGCAGCTGAACCGGTTGAAGATCACCCTAGTGACCGGGACTGCCGCTGTCGCATTTGGGTTGGCGCCATCAACGCCGGTGGGAGATCTCTCGCCTTTGATGCTCTGTCTTGCCCCACTGGTGTGCCTGTATTGCGACTGCCAGTATTACCATCATCTTGCCAAAATTTTTGCCCGCGCCGCATTCTTCCGGAGGTTTTCCGATTCCATGACCGACGTCCAAGTCGCCTACGAGAAGTTCATGCGAGAGGTTCGCATGTCGATTTCCCCCAAATTGTTCAGCTTTGAAACGACCGCTCAGCTGGGATCAAGCGTCGTGCTTTCTATTTTCGTCCCTCTTTTGGGAATTCCATACATGTATCTCGGGCAGAGCCAGTTGTCCGGCAGGGACAAAATATGGGTGGCTGGTATCCTGCTCGGGGCGGTTATTCTTGGGCTGGTGCTGACTTTGACCTACTTCTCGAAATACAGTTCTTCGCTCAAAATGCTCCGTGACGCGGAGAGCCAAAGGATCGGGGCTGATTCTACGGTTGCCGTTCCGGAGTCGAAGTCGGAGGAATTTGCGAATTCAAACGCTGAATCGGGTGAAAAGGCCGAATAGCGGGTGATTTTCGCGGAACATTCGCACAAAAAATGATCACACTCCCCGGCATCGACGACCTGAAGTGGATCACGCAATCGCTCGCAACTCTGGATTTGATTCTCTGTCGGGAATGGGAGGATCGATACTACAGCTACGATTCGAAATGGGCGGATCACGAGGAGATGGCGAGCATGAGGAACGGCTGTGGAGACGATTGGTTCATCCTGTTCGATGGGAGAGGCTTCGCGGGCATCAAGGGTCTCGCTCATGAATCCCCGGCGGCCCGCGACCCGAACCTGGTCGGCCACATCCGGCGGGTATTGCCCGGGGAATTGGCCGAATTCGCCAACGAGCCGGCTTTCCATTGGGATTCGACCAGTTTCTGTTACTGGCGGCTTCCCGGCGACGCAGTCTGGTCGGAAGCGCCGGAGCAGGTTTCAGCGGAGACAGGCGCGGAAGAATTTCTCGGAATCCTCGCTAATCCGGCCACCGGCTACCTCCAGTTCGCGTCCGAATACTACGAACGCGATCTTCATCCTTCTGTGATCGATCACATTTTGAGCCATCGTCCCCTGACGCCCGAACTCATCTCCTACTTGAATCCCGGGATTGGGATGGACGAGATTCGGGAAGATTTGGAGCAGGTGAGGTACCCCGCGCGGTGAGCAGTTGAATTCCGGCCCGTCCCGTTCCACCTTCGGGACGGACGCAACGCATGGGTCAAATCCCGAGAGAAACGATCGAGCAAATATTGGATTCCACGGACATCGTGGAGTTGATCGGGTCGTATCTGCAATTGACCCGCGCGGGGTCGAATCACAAGGCGCTGTGCCCGTTTCACATCGAGAAATCGCCGAGCTTCAACGTGAACCCGCACACGCAGCGCTACAAGTGCTTTGGCTGCCAGGTGAGCGGGGATGCGATCGAGTTCGTGAAGGAATACGAGAACCTTCCGTTCAATGACGCGGTGCGGAAACTGGCCGACCAGGCCGGGATACAGATCGTGGAGGACGTGTTCGATGCGAAAGAAGAGGCGCGGCGGAAATCGCGGGCGAAAATTCAACGGCTGCAAATCGAGGCGGCAAAATTTTTCAACATGCTGCTGTTCAAGAAAGATTTCGCCCAGCCGGCGCGGGATTACCTGAAGGCGAGGGGACTCGGGATGGACGTTTCCCGTAGCTGGCAGTTCGGATACGCGCCGGAGAACCAGTCGATTTTTTTCCAGTGGGCCGAGGCCGAAGGCTTTCCCGTGCCCCTGCTGGTCGAAGGCGGGCTCGCGGCGTGGCGTGATGAATACAATCCGAATCGCGGAGCCTACGCGCGGTTCCGGCACCGGCTGATGTTCCCGGTGAACAATGATTTTGGCGACACGATCGCCTTCTCCGGTCGGGTGCTGGACAAGGATCAGAAAGGCGGAAAATACGTGAACTCGCCGGAGACGCCCCTGTTCGATAAATCGAAAACCTTTTACGGGTTCGACAAGACGAAGCGCCCGATCCTGCGGGAAAAAAAGGCAATCGTGATGGAAGGCCAGCTCGACCTGATCGCGGCGTATGAATCGGGAATCGAAAACGTGACCGCGGCGATGGGAACGGCGTTCACGGCCCAGCACGCCCAGCTTTTGAAACGCCACACTGATGAGGCGATCCTGTGTTTTGACTCCGACACGGCCGGCGTGGCTGCAGCGACCAAAGCCTTTCGCGTGCTGGCTCCGACCGGCATGTTGGTGCGAATCGCGCTGGTTCCTCCGGGCGAGGATCCCGATTCATTGATCCGGAAACACGGCCCGGCCTCGCTGGAGGACATCCTCAACGAGGCCCCCGAATTTTTCGATTTCCAGATCGATCGGCGCGGGAGCCTGCTCACCACCGGCCCCCTGCGGGACCGTCTGAATTTCGCGAAGGAACTGGCATTCGACATCGCACTGGTGGACGACAAGATGGTGCAGGATTCGCTGATCAACCGGATTTCCGTGCGTCTGAAAGTGGGTGAGGAGGATATCCGGCGACAGGTTTCCAATGCGAAACGGGATCAGATCCGGGCCGAAAAATCGAAGATCCGCCGCGAAAACATGGTGAA
>JABDJT010000508.1 GCA_013003335.1 Verrucomicrobiales bacterium
GGATGAACCGGAGACGTCATCGAAGGTCGCCGCGGGAATCGTCAACCCCATCACCGGCGGCCGGCTGGCGGCGAGCTGGCGGGTGAATGAAATGCTGCCATTCGCGCGAAAATTTTACTGGGATATGGAGGAGGAACTGAACCTCCAAGTCTTTCATCACACGCGAATTGCGCGGCTGTTCCGTGACCGGGATCAGAAATCGGAGTGGCTCAAAAAATCGGCCGATCACGCCGAACAGTTCGAGTCGTTCCTGGATTCAGCCCCGGATTTTGAGATTTCCGGCGAAGCGTTCCACGCGGATTCCGGAGGGTTTGAAGTCAAGCAGGCCGGTTGGCTGGATGTGCCTGTTTTCCTCCAGGCCGTGCAAAATCATCTTCTTGAACGACTGGGATACGCCATCGCAAATTTTGATCCGTCGGACCTCGAAGTGAGCGATTCCGGCGTGAAATGGAAACGAATCGAGTCGCAAACGGTCGTGTTTTGCCAGGGCTGGGAGGGAAATCAGAATCCGTTTTTCGATTGGCTGCCGATGAATCCGGCCCGCGGCGAAATTCTCGAAATCTCCTGCGATCATCCCGATGCGGCTGCAGAAAAGCGAATCGTCAATCGCAACGGCTGGCTGCTTGCGCTCGGCGACGGTACATTTCGTGCGGGTTCGAACTACGATCACCAGTTCGAAAGCACCGAACCAACCCCGGAAGGGCGGCAAATCGTGGAGGAGAAAATTCGCGGGCTTTTAAGGCCGGAATTCGAGGTCACCGGCCATCGTGCCGGCATTCGCCCCATCATCCGGCAAAGCCGGGCGGTCATCGGTCGGCATCCGGCGAAAGAGAGGGTCGCGTTCTTCAACGGACTCGGATCAAAGGGCGTAATGAACGGTCCACTGCTTGCCGCCCAACTCGCTGATCATTTGGTCCATGGCGCACCGCTCGATGAAGAGGTCGATCTGCGCCGGAATTTTTGATTCGGTCAGGGACCGGGAGCGGGCGGAAGGCCGAGATCGGCGATGACTTCGTTGAATTCTCTGGCCGGACTGCCGGTTGTGAGCAACCCCTCTCCTCTCACTCCGTCGACGTAAACCGAGGCGGAGAGGCACTGGAAACAGATCACGAAATCATAGGTTTTGCCGTTTTGTTTCACGCTGATCCCATGTCGGGGATTGAAACAGGCAGCCACCGTTCCATCGCTTTCGGACACACCTTTTTGAAAAGCCGCGACCAGTTTCCTGCGGGTCGCCGCATCCGTCACCGCTTTCTGGCCTAGAATTTCGAAATTGTGAAAATTTTTCCCGGCAGAAATCGTCGCCGGGTCCTTTCTTTCAGGATGGACCGAAAGAAAAACGAAATCCGTTCCCGATTCGAGAGCATTCTTGTATTCCGCCGGCATCGAATCGGAACAGCCTGTTGCGAAAACTGCCAGGAATCCCAAGCTGAAAACTGAAATCAGGCCTTTCATGACTGTATCGTAGAAACCGCCGAACAGTACGTCAAGGCGTGGCCGAATTTCGATCAAACAGGGTTGGTTCGCCAAACCAACCCTGTTACCTTGAGAATGGCATGAATTCGGATTTCACCCTGAATCGACGGGACATGCTTCGCCGTTGCGGAGCCGGTTTCGGGATGGCCGGGCTGGCTTCAGTTTTGCAGGCGGATGGAATCCTGAATCACCCCCTCGCGGAGCGATCCACGCATCATCCCGCCAGAGCCAAACGGGTGATTCAAATTCTTTGCAACGGCGGCCCGGCCCAGATGGATACCTTCGACCCGAAGCCGGAACTGACGAAATATCACGGTAAAAGATTACCCCTTCACTTCGCAACCGAACGCCCAACCGGCACAGCTCTCGGGTCTCCGTTTTCTTTTCAAAAATACGGCGACTGCGGGCTCGACGCCTCGGAACTCTTCGCCGATTTTGCGCGTGAGCATGCCGACGACTTGTGTGTCATCCGCTCGATGCACACCGACACACCGATTCATGAAAATTCACTTCGGCTGATGAACTGCGGAGCGTCCATCATGGCGCGCCCGAGCATCGGCGCGTGGGTCACCTATGGGCTGGGTACGGAAAACCAGAACCTCCCGGGATTCATCGTTCTCGTCCCGAAAGGCATGCCCGTAGCCGGTGCTGACAACTGGCAGTCATCGTTTCTGCCGGGTTCCTTTCAGGGCACCTACTTGGAAACGGAAAACAAAAATCCGCGCGATCTCATCGAGCACATTCGGAACCCGACGCTCACCCCGTCCGAGCAAAGAGCCCAGCTTTCATTCCTGCAAACCCTGAACCGAAAGCATTTCGAAAAACGCGGAGAGCCCGCCCTGGAAGCCCGAATCCATTCTTTCGAAACGGCTTTCCGCATGCAGGCGGAGGCAACCGATGCCTTCGACATCACACGCGAACCGGAGTCCATTCGCGCACTTTACGGCGACACCGCGCAGGCAAAGCAATTCCTCATGGCCCGCCGGCTCGTCGAACGTGGCGTCCGATTCGTCCAGGTCTGGCACGGGACGCTGCAGCCGTGGGACAGTCACAACAACATCGCGACCGCCCACAAGAAACTTGCTGCCGAAAGCGCGCAGGGTTTGACCGCTCTGCTAACCGATTTGAAAATGCGCGGCATGCTCGAGGATACGCTCGTGATCTGGGGAGGCGAATTCGGGCGTACGCCGACGGTTGAATTGACCCAGAACAACGAATTGAAGCCGACCGCCGGCCGGGATCACAACAACCACGGGTTTACCATGTGGCTGGCCGGGGGCGGGGTGAAAGGCGGTCACATCCACGGGGCGACGGACGATTTCGGATTCCGTGCGGTGAAAGACCGGATTCACGTTCATGATCTGCAGGCCACCGTTCTGCATTTGTTAGGGTTTGATCACGAAAAACTGATTTACCGGCATTCCGGCCGCGATTTTCGCCTCACCGATGTGCACGGCCATGTCGTGCAGGAACTACTCGCCTGAAATTCAGCCGAGCGCTTTCAGCATCGCCTTCTCCACAAGAATCGTCGCCAGTTCTTCCGTCGCGACATCGAGTTCGGCGTTTGCTTTTTTCAGGCGGGCCAAATCATTTTTTGGATCGGCGAAGGCCTCGCGAACGGCTTCCATCGCCGCCATGATTTTTGCGCGCTCGTCGTCAGAAAGTTCGTCCCCGGCCTGCGCCAGCGCGGTTTCAACCGCCGGAAGCAACTCTTCGCTCTTTAATTTTGCTTCGGTCCAGACCCGCTCGTTCATATCGTCGAAGGCGTAGTCCACCGATTCGCTCACCATCGCCTCGACAGCTTCGTCATCAACATCGACTGCCGCGTCGCGGATTTCCAGGACGCGGTCCTCGCCGGTGCTGGTGTCGCGGGTGAGCACGTTGAGGATACCATTTTCATCGATCGAAAATTGAACACCGACGCGGGCGGATCCTTTTGCGCCCGGTTCGTCAAAATCCAACTCAATCCGGCCCAGCTCCCAATTGTCCCTCGCCATTTCCCGCTCTCCCTGCAACACCCGAACCAACATCGATTTCTGATTCGCGACGGCGTTCGTGAACAGTTCGCCGGCCTTCGCCGGTATCGTCGTGTTTCGCGGAATGATCACGTTCATCAGCCCGCCGAAAGTTTCGATTCCGAGCGAAAGCGGAGTGACGTCGAGCAGTAGAACCTGTCGGATGTTTCCGGACAGAATCCCCGCCTGGATCGCCGCACCGAGCGCGATCGCTTCATCCGGATGCTGCGAAGTATCCGGCTCCATGATGAACCATTCGCCAACCAGTTCGCGCACCAACGGAATGCGGGTCGATCCCCCGACGAGGATCACACGGTCCAACAGGGTTGGTTCGTCGAACAGACCCTGTTCATTCGAAATCCGCAGGCAAAACTCCCGGGTTCGCTCGATGACCGGTCGGGCAATCGTTTCGAAATCCGCTCTCGAAAATGTCGTTTCAAAGCTGGCTTCGCCGTCGAAAAATGGAAGTCGGATCTCCGCTGTTACCGAGGTGGAGAGTTGCTCTTTCGCTGTGCGGGCAGCGGCGAGCAGTTTCACCTGCTGTTCCGAATCCAGTTCATCCGATCCCATTTTGTCCCGCAAAAACCCGGTAAGCACGCCATCAATATCGTCGCCGCCGAGGCGGGTATCGCCGGCGGTCGCGATGACCTGGAAAACCCCGTCCTCGCGCAATTCGAGCAGGGAAAGATCGAACGTGCCGCCGCCGAAATCGTACACCGCAACACGCGATTTTTCGTCGAGCTTGTCGAGGCCGTAGGCCAGCGCCGCGGCAGTCGGTTCGTTCACGATCCGCTCGACCGTCAGGCCGGCCAACTCGCCGGCGCGTTTTGTCGCGTTACGCTGCGCGTCATTGAAATACGCGGGAACGGTGATCACCGCACGTGTAACCGTTTCCTCGAGCGCGTATTCGGCGGTCGCCTTCAGTTTTTTCAGGATCTCCGCGGAAATTTCCTCCGGCAAACAGATGCGCTCGCCGATTTTCACACCCGCCCATCCATTTTCAGCCGGACAAATTTCGTAGGAGACCGACAATTTTTCTTCAGAGGAAATTTCCTCAAACCGCCGACCCATCAGCCGTTTTACGGAGGCGACTGTCCGGCCCGGTGAAACCGTAGCCATGCGTCGGGCGGGTTCGCCAACGAGAACGTCTCCGCTTTCCGAAAAATGAACGATGGAAGGCAGGATTCGATCGCCATTTTCATCAGCCAGCAAAATCGGGAATCCGGAATCCACGACTCCAACGAGGGAATGCGTCGTGCCGAGATCAATCCCGACGATCGGCCCGGATTCCGAAGTTGTTTCAGGTTCTTTTGAGGTTTCTTCACTCATGCGACTGCGCTCAGCTTTTTCCCGCAACCTTTGCAAAACCGTGCCTTCGGATCATGACCGCGAATTCCGCATTCATCACATTCCCGCCGGTCCATCCGGATTGAATTCAATTCCTGGTTCAGTTCCGCCGTCACGATCCCCGTTGGGACAGCGATAATGGCATATCCGATCAAGATGATCACCGTGGTGATCATTTTCCCGACCACGGTGACCGGCACGACATTGCCATATCCGACCGTGGCAATGGTGACGATCGCCCAGTAAATCGAAGCCGGTATGCTGTTGAATCCCTTCGTTGGCGGAACGGCGAGTTCACCTTCGACCACATACATGACTGTGCCCAGGATCGTCGTGATCGCGACCACGCCGAACATAAAAACGGTGATTTTTGCCCGGCTGGCACGAAGCGCGTTCCACAACACGTTTGCTTCACCCATGTGACGCGCCATCTTCAAAACACGAAACATCCGCAGCAGCCGCAGGATGCGGATCACCGCGAGGAACTGGGTGTTTGCGAAAATCAGCATAAGATAAGTCGGTAAAATCGAGAGCAGATCGACGATCCCGAAAAAGCTGAACAGGTAGCGTAATTTCTTCCGGACAACCCAGATGCGAATGGCGTATTCGATCGTGAACAGGATCGTAAAACCCCACTCCAGTGCGTGGAGGAGCCCGGCATACTCGGCGGCGATCTTGTCGACGCTCTCGAGCATGATCACCCCGACACTGGCGGTGATCATCCAGAGCAAAATGACGTCGAACGTCTTCGAAGCGGGTGTATCCGACAAAAAAATCGTCCGCCAAATCTGCTCTTTCAGCTGATTCCCGGTGTGTTCACCGGCACGCGTTTTCGGATTATCCATTCGCGGGGACTCTCACAGTGACGCACGGAAGTTTCAAGTGTTTCGCAAAAACGAACGAACAGGGTTCGTTTGGCGAACCAACCCTGTTGATTCGTAAACGGTGGCAGCCTGCGCAATCTGATTCAGCCTTGATGTTTCGCGGGAGAACCCCAATTCTCGGCGTATGACGGATCGACGCGATTTTCTGGCAAGGACAGGCGCAGTGATGGCAGCTGGCGGGTTTCCAACCATACTTTCGGCACAAACAAACTCCCCTCCCCCGGGGACGAACCGGATCGGGGTGTCATCGTATTCGTTCTGGGCCTTTCACCGGGACGAACTTCGTCCGCTGGAAACGAACCTGGATCATGCCGCGCGGATGGGCTTTGACGGTCTCGAGATTTTGCAGCGCCAACTGGTCTCGACGGACAATTCGGCGCTCCAGAAGATTAAGCGCCACGCGTTTTTGAACGGCCTCGACCTGATGGGATACTCGACGCACCAGGGTTTTCTTTCGCCGGACAAGGAGAAACGGCAGAAGAACATCGACCACACGATCGACTGCCTCGAGCAGGCCTACCAACTCGGGATCCCAACGATGCGGGTGAATTCCGGCACCTGGGGAACTTCGAAAAATTTCGACGAACTGATGGCGAACCGGGGGGAGGAAAAACCGATCGAAGGCTACACCGAGGAGGACGCCTACATGTGGGTGATCGATGCGTACGAAACACTCGTGCCCGAGGCGGAAAAGCGAGGCGTGGTGATGGGATTGGAAAACCACTGGGGTCTCGGCCGGACCCCGGAAGGCGTGAAGCGGGTCGTCGATGCGGTAAAATCGCCATGGTTGGCAGTGACGCTCGATACGGGAAATTTTCTCGAAGATCCGTATGACCGGCTCGCAGCCCTGGCCTCGCAGACAGTTTTGCTGCAGGCAAAAACGTATTATGGCGAAGGCCGCTGGTACACGCTCGATCTCGATTACGCCCGCATCGCGAAAATTCTGAAGCTGGCGAATTTCGGCGGTTATGTTTCGCTCGAATTTGAAGGAAAAGAAGACCCGCTTACCGGCATTCCGAAATCGCTGGAGTTGTTGCGCAAACATTTCGGATAGGCAAAACGCGTCATTGATTCGCGATTGCAGACCGTTCAAACTCGCTGCATGAAACTTCCTTCGCTTTTCGTATTTCTCGCATGCGCGGCAGCCTTCACAGCACTTGCCCAGGACAAAAAATCAGCCGCAGAATCTATTTTTGACGGCAAGACTTTGGAGGGCTGGAAAGCTCCCGAAATGAGCTACTGGTCCGTGAAGGACGGGGCCATCACCGCGACTTCGTCCGAGAAAAATCCGTGTCCGGAAAACCAGTTTCTCGTCTGGCAGGGCGGCGAAATTGGCGACTTCGAGTTGCGCCTGAAATTCCGGGTCGATGGTGGCCCGAGAGCCAATTCCGGCATCCAGGTCCGGTCGCAAGTCGAGGAGGACGGCCATGTGAAAGGCTACCAGGTCGATATCAGCCAGCCGGATCCGGATGGAAAAAAACCGGATTATCTCGGCGCGGTGTACGACGAGCGGGGCCGGAAGATGCTCGCCAGCCGCGGCCAGAAAACGGTCATCACCGCGGAAGGCGAAAAGAAATCGACGCCGATCGAGGGTGCCGACGAAGTGCTCGAGACCTACAAATCCGGCGAGTGGGCGGATTATCAGATTCGTTTCGTCGACAACAAGCTGACCGTGAAACTGAACGGTGTGACGACTGCGGTCGTAGTCGATAACCAGGAGGCGGAACGCGAAATGAGCGGTATTCTCGCCCTTCAACTGCATTCCGGTCCACCGATGACTGTGCAGTTCAAGGATTTAAAATTGAAAAAGCTCTAACCGGTTTCGTCCCGGTTATATTGTGCCCCAACGGACTCACTGCGCTCATGCTTCGTTTCTTCTTCCTTTCTGCTCTTGTTTTTTCAATCCCACTGTTTTCGCAGGAGCAAAAAACTACAAAGGGGCCGATTGGCACGGTCACACGGGAGATCTATGTGAAAAATTCGGTTCCCGGGAAAGCTCCCTGGGTGTGGGTTTACTCCGGTGAGCCGGGGTATCGAGAGGAAATTCACACGGTTTGGTCTCACGAAACGCAGGTTAACGGGCACGGCGATTCACCGATGGATCCACACCGCCGCGTTTCGCATGACGACGGCAAAACCTGGTCAGAACTGACTCCGCTCCCACAGCAACTCACCCTGAAGGACGATGGCAAAGTCGCGATCATCGATTGGAAATTCTGCGGCATCTATGATCCCACTTCGAAACGGCATGTCGATCTGTCGATCCATCACATTCGCGATGTTCGGGCCGGTCCGCCACGCCGACTCTACAATCACGCGCTGATCCGGCTTTCAGCTGATAATGGTAAAACATTCGGAGAACCCGAAATGCTGCGCTACGAGGAAGGCAAAGAATTTTCCGATGCGAATCTGCTCGATTCCGATTTCCTCAAAAAGAACACAGGATATCCGGGTCAGTCGATTTTGAAGCACAGCAACGGCACCCTCATCGTTCCGGTGACGAATGCCAACATTCCCGACGACATCCCGGACGAACCGGTTGGGCGATCCATCTGGCCCGAAAAAGGCGGCATTGGTGGACTTTGCTACGTCGGCCGATGGAACGGGAAACGCGAGGCCTACGACTGGAAGGCCGGCGATCCAGTCTGGCTGCCCCGTGACCTGGCTTTCAATGGCCTGCTCGAATCGGACGTCGCAGAGTTAAAGGACGGCCGCGTCTTGCAGGTTTGGCGGGTCACCAAAAATGGAAAGGAAAAACCGGCATACAAATACGTCGCTATTTCAGAAGACGGGGGTCTCACATTCACGAGACCTCAGGTTTTTGCGTATAGCAATGGAACGAAGTTTTTCTCGAACAGCACCTTTCACCGCCTGTTCCGCAGCAGTAAAACCGGAAAACTATACTGGATCGGAAACATCCTGCCGGAGCACACCACCAACCCCGGACACCCGCGCTATCCGCTTGTGATCGCGGAGGTGGACGAAGAAAAACTCGCGCTACGGAAGGACACCGTCTCCCAAATCGACACGCGGCAGGAGGGCGAGGGTGAAATGATGCAACTCTCGAATTTCTGGATCATCGAAAGCCAGAAGGACCAGAATCTTGAGATCTACCTGACCCGACTTTACGAAAATCCGGACGACATGTACACGGCCAATGTCTACCGCTACACCCTGGAATTTCGCTGAGCGATTCTATGGCCTTCAGGCTTTGCTCTCGGCGAACCGGCCAAACCGGTTTGAAAGAATAAAAAAGGTCGGTGCCCAGAGACCCACGAAAATTCCAAAGCGCTCTGCGTGGGCGCGGGATTCGACCTCAGTTCCGCCAGTCAGGAACCAGACGGCGATGGAAGCGATGATTGAAGCGAAGCCCAGCACGAAGCAGGCTTTTGACAGAAGGGCGAGACTTTTGTTTTCCATAGTGCGACGGGTTACGGCTCAAGTCGCTTAACGGACTCCCTCATTTTCAGAAAGTTCCAAAAGGACGACCCCGGACTAATCCCGATATTCTGTCGGGTCTTTCAATCCCGCGAGTTCAAATGCCTCCTGCCGCTCGACGCAGGTCCCGCATTTTCCGCAGTGCACCTCGCCGCCCTTGTAACACGACCAGGTTTCGGCGAAATCGATGCCCAGGTCGGCCCCGCGAGCGGCAATATCCTCTTTCCGCATTTCGATAAACGGACGCAGCAATTCGATTTTTTCGTAAGTGCCGGCCGCAATCGCATCCGCCATCGGCTTCATGAATTCCTCGCGGCAATCCGGATAAATGGCGTGGTCACCGAAATGCGCTGCAATCACGAGCCCCTCCGCGCCGGCGCTTTCTGCAAAACCGGCAGCAATTGAGAGCATGATCCCGTTTCGAAACGGTACCACGGTTTGCTTCATGTTATCGGCTTCGTAATGCCCTTCGGGAATGTCTCCACCGCTCTTCAACAGGTCGCTCTCGAACAGTTCATCCATGAATTTCAGATCGATCACCCGGTGTGAAGCTCCAACTTTCTGCGCATGATGACCGGCGAAGGGCAGCTCCCGGTGATTGTGCTTCGACCCGTAATCAAAACTCAGCACAGCGACGATCTTGTGCCCCGCATCAACAGCATTATGCAGGGCGGTGACGGAATCCATCCCGCCGGAAACCAGCACCACCACCTTCATTTTTCCTCCAAATCCGGATACGCAGCTTCGGCCGTGAGCCGGACACCTCCACGGGGAGAAAACCGGCCCCGCACGGTCATCTTCCGGGGTTGGCAGGCGGCCACGAGATCATCCAGAACGCGATTGACGATATCTTCATTGAACGCAGCCGTATTTCGGAACGAGGCGAGGTAAAACTTCAGCGACTTTGTTTCGACGCAGACCTGGTCGGGAATGTAGCGGATCTCCAATTGAGCGGAATCAGGCTGGCCGGTGACGGGACAAACGGAGCTGAACTCCGGGTAGTCCAACTCGATCAGGAAATCGCGCTGCGCGTTGCGATTCGGAAATGTCTCCAGCTTCGCTTCGTCCGGCGAGGCCGGAAGGCGATTCTCGGAGTGACCGAGCAGCGTCAAATTCGGGTCGTCTGAAGCGTCATTCATGATTCAAAAAAGAGCGCAAAAGGATACGGCAGGAACAACATTTTGCGACGGGGATTTGAAACGGCGTGGACGCGAACGGGCGGATGAATTTCGGCGCACAACTGATAAGGTCAGTTGATGTCGCGAACCATTGCAGCCCTCGAAGAGCCGTTTCTCGTCGAACGGCAAAGCCAAAAACGAATGAACAGGGGACGATCGTCGAACCAACCCATTGATTCGTTTTGTCCTTGGCAGTTGTGGCGAATCAAAATGTGTGGGACAGAGAGCCTCGTTCGATTTTTACCATGAGTATTCGGCAGATCTTGACCCACCCCGGCGGCGCCCACAAAGATGATTTCCTCGCCTGCAGCGTGCTGATCCACCAGCACGATGCACCCGTCGTCCGGCGCGATCCGACGGACGAAGACCTCGCTGATCCGGAAACCGTGGTGGTCGATGTGGGACACGAACACGAGCCCGAACGCGGGAATTTCGATCATCACCAGTTCCCGAAAGATCATCCGCCTGTCTGCGCGTTGAGCCTCGTGTTGCAGGATTTGGGGTTGTATGAAGACGCGCAGAAGTTCTGCGAGTGGCTCGAGCCAGCCGAATTTTTTGATACCCGGGGCGCGAATGAAACCGCCCGCTGGCTCGGTGTGGAACGCGATATCATCGGGAAATTGAACTCGCCGATGGACGTCACCCTGCTCCGGCGTTTCGCCCAGGCAAGGGAGCTGAACGCAGCGGATCCGCTCTGGCAGATCATGAAAATGGTCGGCGAAGACCTCGTCGTTTACCTGCGGGATTTGCGGGAGCGGCTCGGCTTTTTGGAACAGCACGCGGAATTTTGGACCGTGCAGGCGAACGGATCGGAGTTCGAAGTCGCTTTTCTTCCACGCACCGATCCACTGCCGGATGAACCGTCGGCCGGACTCGGCCGCTTCATCGAGGAGCAGGGAAAATCGGATTCCGTGATCGCGATGGTTTACCCCGACCGGCGCGGCGACGGATACGGCCTCGGCCGGTTCGACGATAATCAGAAAATGGATTTTGCGCCGCTGGAAGCCAATTGCGACGATGTGCATTTTGCGCATGCCCGCGGCTTTGTTGCGAAAACGTCAGCCACCGATCCCGCCCGGTTGCGGGAGCTGTTGGCCCTGGCTTACCG
>JABDJT010000511.1 GCA_013003335.1 Verrucomicrobiales bacterium
TGTGTGAGCTGCATCACGTGCGGGCGCACACGTTTTTTCAGCCGACGCTGTGGAAGGCACCGGGCAAACGACCGGGCGGTTTGGACCTGATTCCGAATTCGATGATGAAATATGACAACGACGCGGAGTATCCGCTTCAGCCTTCGAATCACAATCATCCGGATTATCCGGAAACCGCCTACTGCGATGACATGTACGCCTTTGCGGCGCTGGATTTTTTGCGGGTCGGTGCAAAACATTACAACGAATCCAAGAAGCCGTTCTTCGGCCTACTCGCGGTGCAGATTCCGCACGCGCCATTTGACGAAATTGCGGTCCTGCCGGGTTGGGATTCGGCTTACGCGGATGATCCGCATTTTGCGAATCTGGCTCCGCAATCGCAACAGTGGGCCGCGATGGTGACGCGGATCGATGCGCATTTCGGAAACATCCTCACCGCCCTCGACGACCCGAATGGCGACGGCGACCATTCGGATTCGGTGGCGAAGGACACGCTGGTGATTTTCATGTCCGACAACGGCGGGCCAGGTGGGAAAAACAACGGCGAATACGATGTGAACGGCGGTTTGCGCGGCAATAAGGGCTCGATTTACGAGGGCGGCATTCGCGTCCCGACCGTCATGCGCTGGCCAGGAAAAATCGAGGCAGGCATCACGAATGACGATCCGATCGACGTATCCGATTTGCTCCCGACGTTTTGCGAATTGGCCGGATGCAACATCCCCGTCGGCCTGGACGGCGTCTCGCTCGCGCCCCTTCTGACGGGTAAAGGCGATCGCCGGAAACGTGATTTTTTGATCCACGAAGCGGGCGGCAGCCAGTCGATCATTCGCGGAAATCACAAGCTGATCCGCATTACGAGACCAGCCGGGAAGAAAAAACAGCAGGGAAAAGCAGCCTCGAAACCGGGCGAGCCGCAGTTCGCTTTATACGATCTCGACGCCGATCACACGGAAGAAAACAACATCGCACAGCAGAATCCGGAACTCGTGAACGAGCTGAAAACCCTATTGCTCGGCGAGCGCGTCGATGAGCCGAAGGGCTTCGCCAACACCTATCACCACTGGCTCGGCAAAGTCGGCGCATCTCTCAACGACCCGGAAAACTGGTCGGACTACGTGTATGAAAACGCGGGAATCGTTTATTTCGAAGACAAAGGCGGACCCCAACTTTCCTGGACCGCCACGATCGGCAACATCGACAAATCGAACAAGTCCGCGAAGGCCGACAGCGATCTCGAATTTCTCAGCCTCGGTGTCTGGGGGCTCGGCCAAACCGAAATCGTTCTCGGAAAAAACGTGAATCTCACCGGCCGGAATGAAATTCGGCTCGGCGGAAACTCGGTCCTGACGGTCGATGGCGGCACAGTCTCTTCACTCCGCTGGGTCGATGTGAAAAAAGGCGGAACGATCCAGGGCGCGGGGAAAATTGATGCGGTGCTCTACAATTCCGGTGAAGTCTCGCTTTCCGGCAAAGCCGAAGAAGAAGCCGGTTTATACGTGAGCCGCGATTACGTCGAATCGGCTGGCTCGTCTCTGAAAATCGAACTCGATTCCGTCGTCCCGGCTCTCAACATCGCCGGAAACGCGAAGCTCGCGGGCCGACTGGAAATCGATATCACTCCAGAATTTTCTGCAAAAACCGGCGACGTCCTGACGATCTTAACCGGAAAAAAAATCGAAGGTCGCTTTTCGAATCCGAAGGGAAACGTGAGAGCGAAAAACGGCCAATTATTCCGGATCGGCTACTCAAAAAACGCGGTCACGCTGACCGCGATTCTCAGGATATCTACGACCTAACCCTGTTGGTCCGACTTGCCGGCACAGACACTTAGACACGGGGTGCTATCACTTCCGCCCACAGCAATTCGCCGTGCATGTGTGCCCGTCCAACCCATTGTGATACAGCCTTCGCTCGGCACTGCGACAGGTCTGCAGCGAAGACAATTCCGCGGTCCCCAGATTCCCGCGTGACCGAAGAAAGCCCATCAGCCCCGGCTTTTTCCCGTCGTCGGCGTCGTCATCATCTTTGTCCTCATCATCGCCTTTTTTCTTCGCCAACGCTTTCATCCGCTTCGGCAGAATTTTCGCGATGAGACGCTCGCGTTCTTCGATGGCCTGCTCGCGGAGTTGTGCATCGGTTTCGAGATCGAAAAACTTGCGGCCTTCGATCCAGGTCTGCTCGGCGCGGGCGAAACTGGACAGCGGATGATGACTCCAGATTACGAAATCGGCGTCTTTGCCTTTCTCCAGCGAACCGACACGGCCGTCGATGCGGAGCTGTTTCGCGGGGTTGAGCGTCACGAATTTCAGCGCCTCCTCTTCGCTGAGGCCTCCGTATTTCACGGCCTTGGCGGCCTCGGTGTTCATCCGGGTGGCGAGCTCGTTCGAGTCGGAATTGAACGAGGTGACGACTCCGGCCTCGGTCATGAGCGCGCCGTTGTAAGGGATCGCGTCGTAGACTTCAAACTTGTAGGCCCACCAGTCGCTGAAGCTCGATCCGCCGGCCCCAATCTCGGCGAGGACATCGGCGACTTTGTAGCCTTCGAGAATGTGCTGGAAGGTGCCGACGGTGAAATCGAATTCCTGGGAAAGGCGGGCGAACATCAGGATTTCGTCCTGCCGGTAGGAGTGAATGTGAACGATGCGCTCCTTGCCCAAGATCTCCAGCACGGCTTCGAGTCGCAGATTCCGGCGATGGGGAATGCCGTTGGCCGCGGCTTCGGCGCGGGCTTTTTCGTAATCACGCGCCGCGAGAAAGGTGTCTTTCATGATCTGCTCGACGCCCATCCGCGTCTGCGGGTAGCGGTCGGTCGGCTCGTCCCAGTTTGATTGCTTCACGTTTTCACCGAGGGCGAATTTCACGCCCGGCTTGGCATTTTTGAACTCCAGCCCGTCGGCATCGCGGGAGCCCCAGCGGAGCTTGATCACGCGGTTCTGCCCGCCCATTGGATTCGCCGATCCGTGCAGCACGCTTGCGGTGGTGAGCCCGCCGGCGAGCTCACGATAGAGAGCGATGTCGGTCGGATCGATCACGTCGCCGATCCGCACTTCGACGGTGACAGCGTGGCTGCCCTCGTTGATTCCGCGGCTGATGGCGGAATGCGAATGGCAGTCGATCAGCCCCGGAGTGATGTGTTTTCCGGCGGCATCGATCACGATCATGCCCGGCTCTTGCTGAACGCTCAAACTCGCACCGACCGCGACGATCTTGCCGTCTTTCACGAGCAGCGACGCGTTTTCAATCGTGCCCGCTTCACCGCAGGTCCAGATCGTCGCATTCGTTACCAGAATGGCCGAAGCCCGATCGGGCAACGCCTCGACGCCGAACGCACCGGCTGGGTATTTGGCAAAAGCGGCCAGTTTTTCGACTTCCTCGTCCTCCTCTTTTTCTTCATCGTCCTCCTCCTCATCCGTTTCTTCAGCAGGGCCGACTTCGGCTTTCCAGGAAAACAGCGCACCGCCCGGCAGATTTCCGGTCCCTCGAGCGGACTTCGTATCGGGATCGAAAAAGCCGCTCATTCGCGCGTTTCCGTCGCCATCGTTGTCGCCGAAAAATGTCACCGGCGGAAAAATCAGCACCTTTTCGCCTTCGGTTTTGATCGCAAAATCGTCGTCCTCGACTTTCAAACTGGGCGATTTGGCCTTGCCTTTCACGGTCCAGCTATCCGCTGCGCCTTCGACGCCATCCCATGTCAGCGTCCAGGCCCCACGAATGTCGATCCGGTGGGCTGCATCAGTTTCGTGCGGTTTTCCTTCGACCCAGATCGCGTGGATTTCCGCGTCGTCATCCGAAAACAGATCGCCGCCCGCGACGGTCAGATTCGCCAGCTTGTCCGCCTCAATCGACCCAATCGTTTCGCCGAGGCCGAGCAATTCCGCCGGCGCTTCCGTCAACGCGGCGAGCGCGGCGTCGGGCGTGAGGCCATGTTTCACGGCGTTGCGGAGATTTTTCCAGAACGTGTCCTTCGGCTTTTCCAGTTCCGCTGTCGTCAGGCAAATCGGAATTTCGGCTTCGGCGAGCGCAGCGGGATTCGCGGGGGCGCGTTCCCAGTGCTCCAGCTTTTCGAGGGAAAACTCGAGGGCCGCTTCCGGATTCTCGACAGCCGGGGCTTTCGGAAAATCGAGCGGCAGAATCACGGTGACACCCGCATTCTTCAGCAACTCGGTTTGCCGGTATTCCCGCCCGTTTCCAATCAGATCCGGATTCTTCAGCTCGAACTCGGCGCCGACTTTGAAAACCCGCGCGTAATCCAGCTCGTCACCCGCTTTCGCCAAGATCCGCTGCTCGTTTGCAATCGTCGGGGCCAATACTTCGAGCGCGAGATTTGACTCGGGGCGTTCCGCCGAACCGGGGTTCGCGGCGAGATGCGCCGTCAAATCGCGATACCATGTCGCGTCGTAAAATGTCTGCCGGGTCAGGGCGATGATGCCCATCAGCGAATACGGATAGCCGCTTTTCGATCGCTCGAAGGCGAGAATTTGCCGGACATCCTCTGCCAGAATGGGCGAATCATCGGTGAGCGAAATCACGCTACTTTGTCCGCGAAAGATTCCTCTTTCCGGCACGATCTGCGCCGTGGTGAAGCCGAGATTTCTCAGCGCCTCGACGTCTTCCTTCGACGCTTTCTTGAATTCCGCCGCGCGCCGTTCCGGTCGCACCAGCTTGTTCCAATGCGTGTTTTCGCTACTGATCGAATTCGGCTCACCGAGATCGGAAACGGTTTCGATGAATCCCGGATACACGATTTTTCCCGCCAGGTTCCAGATCCGCGCCCCGTCCGGCACAGCCAGATTTTCATCCCCGACTACTTCGATTTTTCCATCGCGGATGACGATGGTGCCGTTCTCGATTTTCGTCCCCGGTTTCGTGAAAATCGTCGCTCCGCGAAGTGCGTGCAATCCGGACGTGTTTTCACGAAGCCCTTCGACTGGTTTCGTTTCGATCTGGGCAAAGGCGGGGATCGTGAGCAGGCAAAGAAGTAGCACGCGGAGCATGCCGGATGTTGGGAAAAATCAGGCGAAAGGGCAAACGGGAAATTACGAACCAACAGGGTTGAATTGACGAATGAACCCTGTTGGTTCGCTTTATTCCTTTTCCGCCCCGGCTTCGGTCGTCTGATTCTTGTTTGAATCCTCCGGGGCGAAGCGCTCGCCGAAATCGTCGGTCATTCGGTCGCGAACGCGCTTGGCGATGTCGCGTTCCTGGCGGAGGCGGTCGATGGCGTGCTCGAGGGAATGATGACCGGTGTCGTGATCGTCGAGATGGGCGGCAGGGTTGATGATTTCGCCGAGGTTGTGCCAGGTTTCCTGCAGAATGTCGTAGGCGTCGTGGACGCGGGTGGAAATTTCCTCGCGAGCGGCCTGCATCTTGGTTTTCTGATCGGGCGTGACGGGGATCATTCCCGGTTTTCCGAGTCGGTCATCGAAATCGGCGAGGCGATGCAACTGGTCGCTGACCCCGAAAACCACGGCATCGACAAGCGATTCAACTTCCTGTTTTTCGAGAGTGAGTTCGCCATCGGTGTGAATGGCCTGCTCGATTTGCTGTTTGCGCTCGAGGAAGCTCCCGAGCGTGGAGGCGTAATCCGGATAACCGCGTCCCAAAAGGCCCCGGGCGTGCTCAACGAGTTCCCTGTCCTGCTCACGATTGCTTTCAGAAATGAGTTCCTCGAGCAATTTTCCTTCCAGCGTGGCGGTGTGGGTCTTCCAGTAAAAGGCGACACCGGCGGTGACGGCTGCGACGAGCATGGCGAAAACGGCGGGGGTGGCGTCCAAAAAAGCGAATGCCCCCACGGCGGGCAGGTAGGGTGCCCATGTAATCGGGGAGCCGAGTGCAGTTTTCCATTTTCGGGCCTGCAGTTTTGCGGCGGGAATAGGAAAGGTGGACCGGGTCGGGTCGTTGTTGGTTCCGACAGCCATATATTTGACAATATCCATTCTCCTACGTTGAAACGAGACCAATTGTCCAGCGGCCGCTTCCAATTTTGACCCGAAATTGTAATCGTTTCACCAATCTTTGCTGGCTATTCTCGGTCCATTATGCCAGAGAACGATCAATCCGCTGAAAACACAGGAGGAACCGGTGATGACGGAAGTAATCCGATGACCACGACTCAGAACGGTCATTTGACCACGTCACCAACGTCCGCCGGCGGGCCGGGAACCGAAGAGGAACGCATCATCCGGAATCACGTTTTGTGGTCCATGGGTGCCGGTCTGATCCCCGTCCCGCTGGCCGACCTCGCCGGCGTCACGGCGATCCAAATGGACGCGCTGAAAAAGCTCGCCGAGCTTCACGGGATCGATTACTCCGAGGCGACGGGTCGGCGGTTTGTTGCGGCCCTTGCAGGCGGAGCAGCCGCCCGGGTCGGGGCCAGCGTTCTGAAATTGCTCCCGGGCGTCGGAACTGTGCTGGGCGGGTTGAGCATGTCTGCAATGTCCGGTGCTTCCACCTACGCGGTCTGCCAGGTCGCGGTGAAACATTTTGAAACGCACGGGAATTTCCTCGAGATCGACCTCGAGGATGCCAAGTCGGCATACCACAAGGCACTCGAAAAAGGGAAAGACATCGTGGAGTCGCTGAAACACCGGGAGGACGATGCGAAATCCGTTTACGAGAACCTCGAAAAAATCGGGGAACTGCACCGGGACGGCGTTTTGACCGACGCCGAGTATAAAGAAAAAAAGGCCGGACTCCTCGCCAAGTTGGAAGCGGAGAGAGGCGACGACAGGGAGAATGGCGAAAATGGGTGACTGGATCGTGCATTTGGCCCTCGGCCCCCTCTTGCTGGTGATTGCGCTGTTATTTCTGCGCTTTCCACCGAGAGACATCAACTGGATGTACGGCTACCGCACGGCGCGGTCGATGAAATCGCAGGAAGCCTGGGAATTCGCGAATCGACTCAGCGCGCGGGCGCTGGTCTGGATTTCCGTGGGCATCACGCTGATCCAGGCATTGTTGATGGTTTTCCTGAATCCGGTTCCCGCCGTTCTGGTCGCCACCGTGGTGTATCTCGTTGGCGTTTTGGGCCTGATACCGGTGGTCGAAATCCGTCTCAAACAGAGATTTCCCGACGCGAATCAGGAAGACAACCGAACGAGGTAACCGCCCGATTTTTCATCGGCCTGCAGGTTGAGCAACCCCCGGTCCCGGGCCTCTTCCAACATGGCATTGAAGCCGCGGAACTGGTAATAGCTCTCGCGAAAACCGGGCTTCCGGCGCTTGATGGCCTGCTTGATTTGCGAACCCCACAATTCCTCGTCATTGCGTTCTTCGAGCAGGGTTTCGACGGTCTCCACGAGCAATTCAATTCCCTCATCGGCCGTGGCTCCTCCCCCGTTTGACCGGGGACGCGGCGCGGTCTTCCGGGTCGATTTTTTCCGTGGGCCCGGTTTTGTTTTCCGGACCAGGTCGTCGTAAAAAATAAAGTCGTCACAGATTTCAACGAACAGGTTGGAAGTCGACTGCTTCACGCCCACGCCGATCACGATCTTCGCGTTTTCCCGCAGCTTGCTGACCAGCGGGGAGAAATCGGAATCGCCGCTGATGATGACGAACGTGTCGACGTGCGGCTTGGTGTAACACAAATCAAGCGCGTCCACGACCATGCGGATATCGGCCGAGTTTTTACCGCTCTGGCTGAGGTGCGGAATATCGATCAGCTCAAAATTCGCGTTGTGCATCGGTTTTTTGAAAGTCGAATAGCGGCTCCAGTCGCAATAGGCTTTCCGCACGACGAGGTTGCCGCGAACGAGGAGGCGCTCGAGGACTTTTTCGATATCAAATTTTGCGTATTTGGCCTGCTGCGCGCCGATCGCCACATTTTCAAAATCGGCGAAAACGGCCATGCTGGCGGTGCTGTTGTCGGTGGGCATGGTGGAAATATACCCGTGATTCGGCTGATTACGAATCAACAGGGTTCGTTCGGTGAACAGACCCTGTTACTTCGTTTCAACCGGTTTTCCGGCCGGCCAGTGGTCGAAGTTTTTCAGTCGGAAAACGTGATATTGGCGCTCCAACTGCGGGCTGATCCGGATGAGGATTTCGCCCAGAACTTCAGCCGATTCAAAGCCGGCCTGGAAGCGTTTTCGCAGATTGACGGAACCTTCGCGGATGACGAGGGCGTCCTTGCCTTTCCATCCATCTTCCTCCGGGTTGGGCCACATTTCGTATTGCGACGCGATTTGATCAACCGGCTCCCAGCGGTAAACGCGAGGCTGGTCCGGCAGGTGAAAGGCGAGCTCGCTCGCGATGTCGCGATGCCCGATCGCCACGATAAATGTCTCTTCCGGATTGGGAATTTTCGAGGGGTCGCGCCGGATTTTTTCGAGTTCGGAGGCGAGTTCCTGAAATCCGAGGGTGCGGCGGGCCGGATCCAGCATGCGATGCCCGGCCTGGCCGGCAGCTTTCATGATTGGCGGAAGGAGGATCGGCAGAATTGCCATGGAAAAGCCGAGAATCAGGGCGGGCTTGCACCATTTTCTCCGCCACGAATCCCGCATTTTTCCGAGTTCAAATGCGTTCCCAAACCAGCCGCCAATGAAAACGAGAGCAGAGATGTGGAAAACGGCCGGCCAGTTCGGCTGCATGACCTGCCGCAGGGACATCGCAGTCATGAACAGAATCGGCAGGAAACCGAAGATCGCGAGAAAGCGCTGGCGGGTGTCGAGCGTTTTGAATTTCCAAAATGCCAGAATGGCGGCGATCAAAACCAGGGCACCGGTGATCGGCGAAAGCATGCCGAGTTGGGTGCCGAGAAATGTGCCGAAATTTTCCGGGAGCTGCTGCCAAAGTGGCGGGGCCTCTACAGCACCGGTGTTTCCTTCGAAATGGTGACTGGTGTGCTGGAACGTGATCCAGTCATTCTGAGCATTCCAGACCAGTGGCGGGGTGAGAAACAGCAGGGATGCAGCGAAAGTGATCCAGAGTCCGGGGGCCCGGAGGAGAGTGCGTTTTTCCGGGGCAACCGCCAGGAAAAGCACGGCCAGCACGGGAAACACGAGCATCATCTGCTTGGTCAAATGCCCGAGTCCGAGAACGACACAGAGAACAATGAGCCACCTGGCGGACCGGGTTTCTGTCCAGTGCCAAAAGCTGAGGAGGGCGGCGGTCCAAAACATCACGAGCGGGGCGTCGATGGTCAGGAAAAGGTTCAGGATCGTCGTCGCCGGAGCCGCGAGGGCGAACAGCAGGGCGAAAAATCCACCTCTCTCTCCGAACAGTGAGGAGCCGAGCCGGTAAACGAGCCAGAATGAAATGGATCCGAAAATTACGGGCAGCAGGCGAATGCCGAAGAGTGTGCCGTTGCCAATCCAGTCCGCGAC
>JABDJT010000526.1 GCA_013003335.1 Verrucomicrobiales bacterium
CTTCGATCCCATCGACGATTTTCACAGCCAGGATGTAATCGAGATACTCGGTCTTCCAATCCGCCTCCGAAGCGGGAATCACGCCTTCGACCCCGGCCAGTTCGGCGAATTCTTCGTCACCGCGCAGTTCGACTTTCTTGGCATACAAATTGGATGCGATTTGCGGGGCAAACTCAGCCGCGACCGCCCGATCGATTAAGAGAGTTTCCATCGCGTTGCAGACGCTCGGCTTCTGGATTTTTGCGTTCAGAACGATTGATTCAGCCATGTCGAGGTCGGCATCTTGATCGACGAAGACATGACAAATTCCGTCGTAGTGCTTGATCACCGGCATGCGGGCGAGGGAGACAACCGTTTCGATGAGACCGGCTCCGCCGCGCGGGATGATGAGATCGAGATACTGGTCCATCTCGGCCATGTGCTGGACGCTCTCGCGATCCGTGAAGGGAATGAGCTGGATGCTGTGAGCCGGCAGACCGGCTTCGGCTCCGCCTTTTTGAAGGGCGTCGGCGATGGCTCGATTCGAGTGAATCGCTTCTTTCCCGCCCCGCAAAATCGTGGCATTGCCGGTTTTAAAACAAAGAACCGCGGCATCGGCGGTGACATTGGGCCGGCTTTCAAAAATGATGCCGATCACGCCGATCGGGGTGCGTTTTTTCTGAATTCGAAGCCCGTTCGGGCGATCCCATTCGCGAATGATTTCGCCGGTGGGGTCGTGAAGTTCGGCTACGTCCCGAATCCCCTGCGCCACAGTTGAGAGCCGCTCCGTATCGAGCCGGAGCCGATCGTTCATGGCCGTGGTAAGACCGTTTTCCTTGGCGGCGACAATGTCTTTGGCGTTTGCCTCCAAAATTTCAGACTCTGCGGCGACGAGCCCATCGGCCATCGCGATCAGAATCTCATTTTTCTGATCGGTGGTGAGCTTGGCCAGCTCATGAGCAGCGGCACGGGCCTGTTTGCCCATTTGGAGGACCTGTTCTTTGATTTCGTCGGAAGTCATTTTGAGAAATTTTCAGGCAAGGAGGACACGGGGCCGGAAGCGGGTGCCGATTCCTCCGCCGGAGACCAAGTCGGAGAGTTGATCGGGATTCCGCCCGGAAGCAATCACGGTTTCGATCCCCGCATCGACGGCGTTTTTGACGGCCTGCAATTTCGTGGCCATGCCGCCAACGGACAGTCTTCCCGATTCACCATCGGCAAAATCGAGAACGGTTTCGATGTCTTCCACTTCAGTGACGATATCGTTTGGATCATCTGAATCAGGCCGCCGCAATCCGGGAACAGAGGTGAGCATAATGAGCTGATCCGCGTCGATGAGGCGGGCGATGTCGGCGGAAAGCAGGTCGTTGTCGCCGACTTTCAATTCATACACGGCGACGGAGTCGTTTTCGTTGATGATCGGAATGACTTTCGGAAAATCGAGCAGGCGGGTCAGGGTGGTGTGCACGTTCACGCGTCGATCATCGGCATTCAGATCCTCGTGTGTGACCAGAAGCTGGGCGACCTTCAGGCTGTAATTGGAAAACTGGCTTTCGTAGACGTGCATCAGACGCGCCTGACCGGCCGCTGCGCAGGCCTGGAGCATACCGATGTCTTCCGGGCGGGCATCGAGTTGAAAGGTCGCGAGACCGGCTCCGACGGCACCGGAGGATACGACCAGGCATTCGTGTCCGGCCTTGTTCAGATCGGCGATCGCGTGGGTGAGACCGGCGATTCGGGCATGATGGAGATCGACGCCATCGTCCTGAGTGAGGACGTGTGTGCCGATCTTGATCACGATGCGTTTTTGGTCGGAAGAATCCATGCCGGGCGGACGATATTGCTTGCGAACAGGGGTGTAAAGGAACAGTTTACCGCTCGCAATCCGGGCGGCTATGCCCGGTTTGGGAAAGCGCCCGTAGTAAAATGGATATTACGTCGGTTTCCGGAACCGAAAGTGTAGGTTCGATTCCTACCGGGCGTACCACTTCGAGGGAGTCCCGAATCAGCTCACTTCGGGCCGGAGAATCCTGATTTACCAGTTAGCGGGACGATTTCCCGGCTGCCCGGATCGACACCCGGTTGGCTTCCGGAACGGAAAGATTCGAATCTGCTCCCGCTCGATTTCCGGCACCGGCGACCTGATCTTTCAGCAATTTCGCGATCACCTTCAACAGGCCGGGAAAATCGAAGGGCTTGGTCAGAAAGAGATCAGCGCCGGCAGCCAAAGCTGCTTTGCGCATTTCGTCGCTCGGGTTTCCCGAAGCCACGATGATCGGCACGTCCATTCCATGCTCATCCCGCAGGCGGCGGGTCGCTTCAATTCCATCCATCTCCGGCATCTCCACGTCGAGGAGAATCAGGTCGGGGCATGCTCCCACGGTCAACAAATCGAGAGCTTCCACGCCGTCACCGGCTTCGTGCGTCGCGTATCCCACGCGATGAAACAAACGCTTGAGCAGGAGCCGGTTCGCCGGCAAGTCATCCACCACGAGGATGGAGAACGAATTGGCGCTGTAGAAAGTGGATTGAGCTTTCGGTGGCAGCGTATGATGGCGCTGAGGAGTCATGGTGTTGAGAGGTCTGAGGTTTCATACGGCGGTTCCTTTAGGAACACAAGTATTTAATAGTTCTGAAACTATGGACGAACAACTGTTCAATTTTATTTGATAAAAATTCTGATTTTTACGGTTTCGATCAAAAACGAATGAACAGGATTCGTTTGCCAAACCAACCCTTTTCGTTCGTGTCTGATCCCATTGGGCCGAAAAATCGATGGTGGTCATCCGGAAAAAAAACGGGTAGTTTTCGGATCGCTCTCCGCTCTCTTTTTCTTTCGACCTCCTGAATGTCTGATCGTTACCAAATCAAACAAACCCTCGGGCGCGGGGGGATGGGGGCTGTCTACCACGCCTTCGACACGGTCATGAAACGGGATGTGGCGCTGAAGCGGCTGCTTCCGATCGAGGAAACCAACCTGAACGAGTCGGCGGATGAGTCGCTGAAACGCGAGGCCGCGGCGCTGGCCCGGTTTTCGCACCCGAATATCGTGACGATTTATGCCTTCGAAGAGGATGAAGACGGCCCGTATGTGGTGATGGAACTGGTCGACGGGGAAGATTTAAAACAAATTGTCGATCGCGGAGCACTCGCGGTGGAGGATTTTATCGACCTGGCGGAGCAAACTCTCGATCCGCTGATCGCGGCGGGGCAATTGAACCTGCTGCACCGGGACATCAAGCCGGCCAACATCATGCTGAACTGGCTGGCGACGGGCAAATTTCAGGCGAAAATTCTCGATTTCGGGCTGGCAAAATTTTCGGAAAAGCCGCAGGCGCAAACACTGGATCAACAGGGGTTTTTCCTCGGTTCGATCGATTTTCTGACGCCGGAACAATTGCTTTGCCGCCCGCTGGATCAGCGTACTGACCTGTATTCGCTGGGTTGCGTGCTGTATTTTTGCCTGGCCCAAGAATCGCCCTTTCACGGGGATAATCCGGCCGATACCACGCAGCGGCACATGCAGCACCTCTGCACGCGGATCAAGGATATCCGCGACGATATGCCTCAGCCGCTGGCGGACTGGCTGATGCGGATGATTTCGCGGCATCCCGAGAATCGGCCGGCTGATGCCCGGGCGGCACTCGAGGAATTCCAGGCGGCAAAAGCCGGAAAATCCCCCCTGCCGAAGCAGGCATCGGCTCAACAGACGGTCGTGACGATTTCGGACAGCGGCGTTACGACGGATACGATTTCGCCCGTAAAAATGGAGGAAGAGGAGGAGATCCCGGTGGCCAGGTTGGTAAAAGAAGCCGACGGCGCTGCCACCGGGCCGACGGGGACAACTGGCCCAACCGGCCCGCGAATGATCCTGGTGGGTGAGAAAATGGAAGCACGGCCGCCCGGTCCTCGCAGTTCCAAGGCAACCGCGATGGATACACTGCCGGGCAATCAGGCCAAAACCCCGAAACCCGTCCTAATCGGACTCTGCGTTCTGCTGATCGGGGTCGTGATTGCCCTGATCGCGGCGTTCTCCGGAAACGACGGGAAGCCTTCGAAAAACTCCAATTCGCCGGGCAAGAATGCGGTCGCAAAGTCGAAGTCCGACAAAGGAAAACAAAACAAGGGGAAGGCGAAACAGGAGGCGACTTTCGAAAGGCTGAAGCCGAAATTCCCGCCCCTGCCGACTTCGCAGTTCAAAAATCCAGCGCAGGCCAAGCTCCCCGCGCTGTCCGATCCGGATGGTTCACCACCGGTCACGGAAGGTTTGTGGGGTCATTTTCGGGCCAATACCGGAGTGTTTCAGCCGGACTTGAAAACCCCGGCCAAGCCGGAAGACCGCATCGGGGGCTGGGCGAATCTCGCTCCCGGCGTTCCGGAATCGAGTGACCTGTTCCTCCACCCGGATGATTTCGAAGTGGTGAGCGTGCCGCAGTTCATCAAATCCACAAACCAGCCGCCATTTGCCGCTTCCGGCCTGAAACCGGACATCCCTCTGCTGAAGTTTGAGCAATCGGCTGTGCTCCGAATGCCGAATTGGAAAAACTACGAGAAAACGAAGCCTCTCGATTCGCTCAGTTTCGTGATTGCCGTTCGAGCCAAAAACCAGAGCGGACATTTCCTGAGACTGGATGCCAACCGCAAGGGCGGATTCATCCAGGCAAAACCCGGGAAAAACATGCTCGAAGTGCACGTGAATCACATCCCCGGCGGAAACAAAAAGCTGCAACTGCAGGTGCCGGAGGGGAAATTCGTGGTAATGAGTTACGTGCTCGATGGTCCCGGAAAAACTCACAACCTCCAGGCCCTGGGTGCAGGCGGGAAACGATATGGAAGCGCAGAAACTCAGCCGGTGAATTTTCCGCCCGTCAAACTTCGCCACTACCAGGTCGGCATGTATCACAATTTAAAGAGCCGGAACAAACCGCCCCCCTTCTTCAACGGTCACATCGCGGAGTTGCTTCTCTTTTCAAAGGCGCTGACAAAATCCGAGCGGGAAAGTCTTGAGAAACACCTCGCAAACCGCTATCTGAAATGAGGTACAAACCACATGGCTGAGCGTTATACGATCAAAGGCAAACTGGGCCGCGGGGGAATAGGTGCTGTCTATCGTGGATTCGACACGCAACTGGATCGGGAGGTGGCCATCAAGCGGCTCCTGCCGATCGAGGAAACCCACCTGAATGAGGCTGACGACGACAGCCTGAAACGGGAAGCCGGTGCCCTCGCGAAATTTCAGCATCCCAACGTGGTCACGATCTTCGGGTTCGAAGAAGATAACGAAGGCCCATTCGTGGTGACCGAACTGATTAAGGGCGAAAACCTGAAGGCCACGATCGAAAAAGGCGCCCTCTCGGCTGAAGACTTCGAGGAATTTGTTTTGCAAACGCTGGATGCGCTGATCGCTGCCGAGCAGATGAACCTGCTCCACCGGGATATCAAGCCGGCCAACCTGATGCTTTCGTTTCTGCCGTCGGGGAAATTCCAGGTAAAGGTTCTCGATTTCGGGCTCGCCAAGTTCAGCCAGAATCCCTCGACTCAGACCCTCGACCAGAAGGGGTCGTTTCTCGGCTCGATCGACTACATCGCACCGGAGCAGATCGATCGGAAACCGTTGGACCAGCGCACGGATTTGTATTCCCTCGGCTGCGTTTGCTATTTTGCAGTGACTCAGAAACCCCCGTTCGAAGGAGACACCCTGGCTGAAACGATGAAGAATCATCTCAGCCACAAAGTGGTTCCGGTCGATCAGATTCGCCCCGATTTACCGGCACCCATCGCGGCCTGGATCATGCGAATGATCGCCCTGAAGCCGGAACACAGGCCCTCCAGCGCTTCGGTGGCGATGAAGGAGTTTGAACAGGCCCGGGCCGGAGTTGCACCCGATGTTCCCGGCGGAATGGGAAAATCCGTCGACCAGTCGGGCCCCGTCGAGGTGACGCCGGCACCGGCTTTTGCGGAAGTCCCCCCGCCCCAAATCCAGACCCAGCCACAGCAGCCCATCACACGACCACAACAGCCGATTACGCAGTCGACCCATCCGCAAACGGCGAGCGTCGCCACCGGAGCCCAAACCAACACCGTCGGCCTGCCTCGAAGCACCATGGCTATCGACCTGGGTGGCTCGGCCACGGCTTCCCAGCCCCAACTTAAAAAATCCAGTCTGGCCATTCCCCTGATCGGCCTCGGCAGCGCTGCCGCACTCGCGATCGGGGTGATCATCTACCTGTTTGGAGACCGCGACCGGGGAGATGCTGATGATCCGGGAGGAACCGGTCAAAATGGAAAATCCAACCCGGGAATTGTGGAGAACGGCAACCAGTCAAAAAAGGGTAACGGCTCAACAAAGAACAATTCAACCGGGGAGACCTCCCAGTTGCCCCAGCCCGGTAAAAATCCGCTGCCAAAGCCCGATGCGGGAATTTCGGAAGCTCATCGTCCTCCCGTCATCGACGGCCTCATCGCCCAGTTCGCCGCCTCCGCAGCGACCTATCAGAACGATTTGAAATCGAATTCCGGAATCGGATCCAAAGTTGGAGGATGGGCCAACCTCGTCCAGGACTCCAACAAAGGCCATTTTCTTGCGCACGTGAAACACGACATCAAGGGCGAACGCAGTCCCCGCCTGGTCCGGCTCGGTCCCATCCAGATTCCCGAGCTGAACGGGCCCCATGATCTCCTTTCCTTTTCCAGGGACTCTGCCCTCTCCATCGGGGGAAACAATCCGCTCGGAGATTCCCTGACCGGTTCTTCACTCAGCTTCGTGATGGTCGTGAGAATCGATCCCGGCAGCAACGCCCAGATGATTCGATTCGGGGGAGACAGTAAGAGCGGCCAATCCCTGAGCATCTCGACCCGGAAAAACGGTGTCCAGGCACTCATCAAGTACCCGGGCAATGAACGAAAATTACAGGCCGAAGTCCCCTCCCATCAATTCCAGGTTTTTACCTACGTCCGTGATGGGAAAACTCATCAACAAAAATCACTCGCAGCAGACGGGACCCGTCATGACTCCGGTCCCCAACCTTCCATCGAACAGAGCCTGACTTTAAAAAATTACACCGTTGGCGCCAGCAATCCCGAGGCAAAACAGGACAGTCTTTTCAGCGGTCATATCGCTGAAATCCTCGTCTTCAATCGCGCCCTCAACGAAGCCGAAATCACCAGCCTCGAGCAGCATCTCTCTTCCAAGTATCTGGCGGATTCCGGCACCGCCCCCCCCAAAATCACGGCTACGGAAAAGGGCAAAGGGACGAAGAAAGGAACTGCGAAGGACACGAGTCCCAATTCCGCGAATGCCAGCCCTCCCTCACCAGCCGATAGAGACCGCACCGGCCCTTTTGGTGAAGATGCCGAACCGCGCGATTACGGCCGAAATCCCGGTTCCGGCGTCCAGCACAACATTCCCATTGCTCCCGCCACAGCAAACCTGGTCGCTCACTTTTCCGCAGCTGCCTGGGTGTTTGGCGAAGGAATGATCTACGATGCACATCCCGCAGAAGAAATCCTCGCCTGGGGCAACCTCGCGCCCGGTGCTGAGCCCTGGCATCTTCTTGAGGAAGACCGAAACAACAAGAAATCCGGCAATCCAATCTTCCAAACAGCTACCACCGAACAGTTCCCGGAACTCCGCAGCAGCATCCCCGTCATCCGGTTTGATCCATCTGATGTCATTTCCTCACGAAAGGGCAAGGACCGCACCGAAATTTTCACCACCAACGGACTGACGACCGTTTTCCTGCTCAGGCCGGACGACGATTCCGGGACGGATGGTCCATTCTTCAAAGCCGCCGTCCTCGATTCCGCGGGTGAGCGAAAAGACAATTTTTTCAACGTTGTCAAAAGATCCAATCAGTATGCCACTTCTTCTCAGGACGGTGAGAAGTGGAACATCTCCAACGTCAACCGCGATGAAAGTGACTTCGTCATCGTGTCTTCAGTCTGGAACGGAACCGATGGATTTGTTCAGACCTTCACACGCTCTCCGGACGGTAGAACCCGTGAAGGCAAGCAGACTCCCGCTCACAAAGGCAGCCACTCCTTCATTCGATACCAGGTCGGAAACGTTCCGTGGGACAGTGATCCGACGAAAACATTCGTCGGCGACATCGCCGAGATCCTGATCTACGACACCGCCCTCTCCACCACGCGGCGATCCGAAGTCGAACAATTCCTCGCCGACCGCTACTTCGCGCCGAAGTAAAAGCGGCGCGGCACGAACCAACAGGGTCTGTTTGGCAAACCAACCCTGTTGATTCGTTTTTCGTCAAAATCATGTCTTCCGCAGTACCCCTCATCCGAGTCCGCGACATCAAGTTCTCGGTCCTTCCTACCCGAACGCGATTCCCGTTTCGATACGGAATCGCCGCCATGACCGAGGCTCCGCACCTGTTTGTTCGATCGGAGCTGGAAATCGAAGGAATAACGGCTGCAGGAATCGCCAGCGAAGGTCTCCCGCCGAAGTGGTTCACGAAAAATGTGGAGACGACCTTCGAAGAAGATGACTTGCCGGGCATGAAACGCGTCATTCTGCAGGCTGCGGGTTTCGCCACCGAAATTACCGAATCCCTGTCGTTTTTTGAATTCTGGAAAGCCCTGAAGCAGCGGCAGGAATCGTGGGCAAAGACCGAATCCATTCCTCCCCTGCTGGCCCAACTCGGCACCGCCCTGATGGAACGCACCGTGCTGGATGGACTCTGTCGGTACCTGGAAAAGCCGCTACACCACGTCGTTTCGGAGAATCACATCGGACTGGACTGGGGCGAAATTCATCCCGAATTGTCCGATGTCAATCCGTCCTCCGTTTTCAAGAATCCTCCGCTCGACTCCGTTCGTGCCCGCCACACGGTTGGCCTTGCGGATCCCCTGACGGATTCCGAAATTCCCGATTCGGACCGGATTGACGATGGATTACCGCACTCTCTCGTCGCTAACATTCGCACCTACGGCCTGACCCATTTCAAGCTAAAACTCTGCGGCAACCTCGAAACCGACCGTGATCGGCTCCGCGAACTCACCGCGTTGTTTTCCGCCGAGGCACCGGAAAATTATGAGATCACGATCGATGGCAACGAGCAATACGCCGACATCGATGCGTTTCGGGATCATTTCCTGGAGCACCGGGCCGATCCGGAAATTTTCCCGATTTTTGATCACCTCCTGTTCGTCGAGCAGCCCATCCACCGGGACTTTGCACTCACTGATCCGGTCAAATCCGGATTTGAAAACTGGCCCGACGCCCCGCCGGTGATCATCGATGAGTCCGATGGCGAAGCCGGCAGCCTGCCGCGTGCCCTCGAATTGGGATACGTCGGGACCAGCCACAAGAATTGCAAAGGTGTCGTGAAAAGCCTCGCCAATCGCGCCCTTCTCAATCGAAAGGGCGGCGTGATGAGCGGCGAGGATCTGGCCAATCTCGGCCCGATCGCGCTTTCGCAGGACCTGGCAGTCGCAGCGCTGCTAGGAATTGATCACGTCGAACGCAACGGCCACCATTACTTCGCCGGATTATCGATGTTTCCCGAATCGATTCAGCAGGCTGTGCTGAAATGTCATCCCGATTTGTACGCCAAAACCGAAACCGGTTTTCCTGCGCTGAGAATTGAGCAGGGCCGGATTTCGACAGGGTCGATCAACGCAGCACCATTCGGAGTCGGTTTACCGGTGGATGCGTTCGACGGTTTCGATTCGTGGACATAAACGGGAGGTTGGCTCGTCCAACTCCCGTCATGTCGACCTCCGCTCCCCAACCGTTGCACGACGATTTTCGCGATTTCCTGCGTGCTTTGACGGAATCCCGGGTCCGTTTTCTTCTCACTACGGATTTTTCGAAGAGTTCGTTCGATCTCGAAATCTGGGCCGATCCGGAGCGTGAAAATTCAGAACGACTCGCCGGCGCACTAGCTGAATTCAGCGCGGGAGCCATCGATCTGACTGCCGGGGATCTCTCCGCCCACCACTTTGATTCCCTGTTTCTCGGTCAGCCGCCGGTGCGGATCCGCTTATTCACCCGCAATCCGGGCAGCTGTTTTTGCACCGAATTTTCCGATTCCAAAAAATGCGAACTCGCCGGAATCGATTTTAAAATTCCGACCCTGAACAAAGTCCAAAAGTAATGTAAATTGGTAGACGCTTCGATCGACTCATCCTGCCGGGTCGGACGGACTGGCAGGTTCTTATGGGTGGATTCATCAAATTGTTGGGCCAATTGACTCTGGGTTTTTTCCGGTGGCTGGGGCAGCTGACCGATCTCGTCATCGAGATGGGGACCGCCATTGTCCGCGGCAGACCGAGGTTTAATCTCACCGGGCATCAAATCGTTTCCGTCGGATTCGGTTCTCAACTCGTCGTGATTGTCACAGGAGCCTTCACCGGAGCGGTTTTTGCCGCGCAATCGTATTTCAAATTCAGCGACCTGGGCCTTGCCTCCGGTGTTGGTCCTGTCGTTTCCATTGCCCTGTGCCGGGAACTCGGGCCCGTGTTGACCGGCCTGATGGTTTCCGGTCGGGTCGGCGCGGCTATGGCAGCGGAAATCGGGACCATGAAAGTTACCGAACAAGTCGACGCGCTCCGCTCGATGGGCGTTCACCCGGTCGACTACCTCGTCATTCCCCGTGCCATCGGGCTGATGTTCTCCATGCCGCTGCTGGTGGCGGAAGCAATCGGTTTCGGCCTACTCGCTTCTCACGTTCTGATTGTCTGGCACTTCAACGTCCCTTCTACTTGGTATGATTATCACGTCGTCGCCAATACCGCTCTCGAAGACATCGCGATCGGGATGATTAAAGGGTTCGTTTTTGGTGCCTTGATTGTCGTCATTTCCTGCCACCAGGGGCTCAAAGCCACCAACGGCGCCGTCGGGGTCGGACGCGGTACAACCGCGGCAGTCGTGCAATCCTCCCTCGCCATCCTGATCACCAATATGTTTCTCAGCTTTCTCCTGAACTATTTTTTCCCACTCGGCTCCGGAAACTACTAGCCGAATTCCATATGGCTGATACCCGCAAAAACAGCTCAAACCCCTTCGTACAGATTTCCGATCTGCGGAAATCGTTTGGTGACCAGGAAGTTTTGCGCGGCGTCAGCCTGACCATTCCACGCGGCGAAACCACCGTTGTCCTCGGGCAAAGCGGTGAAGGAAAGAGCGTTCTTCTGAAACATATCAACGGTCTACTCACACCCGATTCCGGTTCGATCCTGATCGACGGGGAGGAAATCGTCGGGCTGTCGGAACGGGCTTTGCGTCCGACCCGCCGAAAGGTGGGAATCCTTTTCCAGGACGGTGCTCTGTTCGACTCCATGACGGTGGCTGAAAACGTGGTTTTTCCCCTGCAGGAAGAGGGAATTCGTGACCGGAAAGTGCTGCTGGAACGGGCCCGTGAAGTTCTCAGCGTTGTCGGATTGGAAGAACACATGGCCAAGATGCCGATCAATATTTCGGGTGGAATGCGAAAGCGGGTAGCACTGGCTCGGGCTGTCATCAATCGCCCGGAGTGCGTCCTCTACGACGAGCCAACCGCCGGCCTGGATCCCATCGTAGCCGATTCAATCGATCACTTGATCCGCCGCCTGGAGCACGAATACGAAATCACCTCGATCGTGGTGACACACGACATGAAATCAATGAATTTCGTCGCGGATCATGTCGCCGTCTTGCGGGGCGGGAAAATTTACTTTCACGGGACTCCGAAAGAATTGAATGCGCTCCACGACGAAACGATACAAAATTTCATTCACGGACGGTCCGGAGAATCGCGATCATGAACAGGAAGACAGATGATCAGGCCGTTCTTCGAGTCTCTTCCATTTCTTGAAATTTGAACGATATTGAACAAACACAGCACGAACAGAAAACATGGCAATTCGCAAACAGAGGACAGAGCTCTATGTCGGGCTCTTTGTCTTTTTCGGCCTGGCAGTGATGGGACTCCTGATCTTTCAGTTCGGTCGATTCAATGATCGCGTTCGCGGACATTATTCAATGACCGTCGAATTTCCCGATGTAGGGAGCCTGCGGCCCGGGGTGCCCATTACACTCGGCGGACGGAAAATCGGGTTTGCCAAAGAAGGACCGTTCATGAAAGAGGATTTTTCCGGGCTGACGATGGAGCTGGCGATTTATAAAGATGCCCTGATCCCGAAAGGATCCACGTTCCAGGTCGGCACCAGCGGGCTGATGGGAGACACGTTCGTCGAGATCAAAATGCCGGAAAAATTCGACGGCACTTTTTATGGCGAAGGCGATTACATCGAGGGCTCCACCGGCTCAGGCCTGGACGATTTGCAATCCGATGCGGGCGTTCTGATCGCCAAGATCACGGAAGCAGCCGAAGGACTGACCCGCTCTCTCGAAAAAATCGAGAACGGCGTTCTCCAAACCGAAAATCTCGAAAATCTGAAGGTGACGATTGTCGAACTCCGGGCATCTTCCGAAAACATCAAGTCGGCAACCGAGAAACTCGACCCGATCGTCAAGGATGTGCAAGCCACCGTGGCCGAGGCAAAAACGGCGATGGAAAAGGCGGGCACCACGTTTGATACGGCAACAGAAACGCTCGAAAGCGTGAAAGGGACGGTCGCCAAAGCAGAACCGGCTCTCGAAAAACTGGAACCGGCGGTGGATGAATTGAAAGCAGCCCTTGAAAATGCCAATGCCGCGATCACCGAAATCCGGAACGGAGACGGCACGGCTGCCGCCCTGATCAACGATTCCAATTTGCGCCAGGACCTCGTCAGTTTTGCCGACAAGCTCGAGAAATACGGCATTCTCGGCTATCCAAAGGACAAATCGAAACCGGAGTCTTCCGAATCTCCCAGTCAGCGATCACGCTCGAACGCTCTTCCGAGGAAATATCGATAATCGAACGAACAGGGTCGATTTGGCCAACGGACCCGGTTGATTCGTTTCAGCCCTCTTCTTCAGCCTCGCCGACCTGTGGGTTACGGGTCTTTTCCTCCGCCTCGGCGATCAAGTCATTGGGATTGGATTCTCCATTTTGAATGATCGAAGTCGGTACTGGCTTCCATTCGGGCCGGGGAATCAACACCGGCTTTTCGCAATCGGTGTAAGGACAGGGCATCTCGGTTCCAAACTGCGACTGGTCGGCGGAAAGCTTGCGTCCACAGGCGGGGCAGAGAAACTTCATCACGTCCCGGTTCCCCACGAGGACATCCACTTTTGGAATCATCACGGTCCATTTGCAGGCCGGACAATCGGTTGGTTGCCCGGCATCGAGCGGATCGGTTGGGATGACCTCCTTGCAGTTGGGGCATTCAAATTTCAGGCTCATAATCGTTCTTCTCTCTTGATTCAACCGGTGTTGCGCTGGAAGTGTCGCGAAAGAACGCAAGAAAATCAAATTTCCCATGAAATCAGAAATCAAAATCCGGGGCTACACGGGCGGAATGTTCCAGACAAACGGGTATCATTTCCAGTCGGGCGACGGTTTTTCCCTGCTGATCGATGCGCCGGAGGGAATTGCTGACTGGCTTTCCGGTGAAGGCGAATCGGTTGATGCACTTTTCCTGACGCACCTGCATCACGATCACGTGCTTGATGTCGCGGCTCTGAAGGAGCAGTTCGACTGCCCGGTTTACGCCCATTCCAGCCCAACCCCGGACCTCACGCTCGAAGCGCTGCTGCGGGCCAACATGCCCTTTATTCCGGACGTGCCTGAGTTCGAAGTGGATCACCTCCTGGCTGGCGAATCGGCGCTCGATCTATCAAAAGACGGCGGCCCGATCCTGAAATTGATTCACGTACCGGGCCACTCACCCGATTCGCTTTGCGCACAACCGGATGATGTTCCGGTCCTGTTTGGCGGCGATGTGTTGTTTCAAAATGGAATCGGCCGAACGGATTTCCCCCACGGGGACGAGAAACTTCTTTTATCCGGCATTCGGGAAAAGTTGTTCTGCCTGCCGGACGAAACGGAAGTTTTACCCGGACACGGTCCACCGACTCGAATCGGTTTTGAAAAATCGACCAATCCGTTTTTGCAAGTGATTTGAGCATCGGACTCCGGACCCGTACGCGGAAAACCCTGCCACTCGCGTGACAGGGTTTCCGGAATTAGGGGGTAAAACAGAAATCAACCGGGCTTAGAATACCACGCGGGCACCCACACGGAAGCTGGAGAAATCAATGTCAGCGGCCGGAACATACTTCTGACGTGCTTCAACGAAGACGCCAAAGGCTCCACCGTAGCGGTGTTCGAGACCGACACCGAAATCAATCGTACCAAGCGTCGAACCGTTGGTGATGAAACCTCCGCCAACCAAACCGTAGACTGCGGTGCAGGATTCTTCGCCGAGCGGAGCGCGGACGATGAGATCAAACGACACGTCGTGTAGAACCGTGTCAGACGAACTGGCCAGTTCACTGTCCAGATCGATCAGGTTCCAGCTTGCGCCGACACCGATGTACTGGGTGATAAAGTAGTTGATGCCAACACCGCCGCCGTAGAAGTCATCATCGGCGTCAACGAGGGTGGCTGAACCGAAGAGATCGACCTGAAGTTCACCGGCCAGATAGCACGGCTGGGCAACAGGACACTTCGGGTCGACAGCATCGCCGGCATAGGCCGTCACTGCTGCAAGAGACAGAAGGGTAGTGAGTAGTTTTTTCATAGATTAGCTGTGGTCGTCGCATTATTAAGATTTCTTAAATACTTATGCAAGTTAAAAACCATAAAAACCGAAGTTTTTTCGAGGTCATTTTTACTCCCCGTAACAACCGTCATTCTTACAACCTGCTCATCGTAAACGAATCATAAATCAGGCTCCTGAATCGTCCTACCCCTATCAAATTCCCGCTTTCCACCTTTGCGTCTTTTTTCTATTCTGAACGGTATCCTTCACTATGCCCGACTCTGACTCCAACAGCAGTGCTTCCTGCCTCATCCGCACGACCTTTGACGAGGAAATCGTGGCCCGGGCAGTGCGCGGGTGCCGCAGTCGGCTGGATGGCCCTCCTTCAATCGTTTTTGCGTTTGTCAGCTCAGACTGGGAGGAACACCTCAAGGACTTTGTCGAGATTGTTCAGATCGAAGGTCACGCCTCCCAAATAGTCGGCTGTTCCGGCTACGGGCTGATCGGTGTCGGCCAGGAAGACGAAAACGTCAGCGGTATGTCCCTGTTTTTTCTGCGGACTCCAAATTCGGAAGTCAAACGAGTGGAATTGAACGAAGAAGACGTCGCCGACGCCGATTCCGGAACTCCCTGGCAGGCCATCACCGGTATCCAGAGTGATCAGGAGGATGAAACCGGTGGCTGGCTGATTCTCGGGAATCCCATGCGAATGAGTTCCGAGACCTGGCTTCGGCAGTGGAACACAGCCTACCCCGGCGTTCCCTGCTTCGGCGGACTCGCCAGCGGTGGCCCCGATCCCGAGGAACTCTTTCTCTTTACCGAAAAAGGCCTATCCGGTGCAGCGATGCTCGGCGTGCATTTGAGAGGTGGTGTCAAGTTCGGCGGTATCGTCAGCCAGGGTTGCCGGCCGATCGGTGATCCCTACACCATCACCGAAGTGCAGGACAACGTCCTCGTTTCCGTCGGAGGGAAGAAAGCCTTCGCCATGCTGGAAGAAGCCTACGAATCACTCGACGAAGACGAGCAGAGCGACGCCCGCGGCAACATCTTCGCCGGACTCGCCATTTCCGAATACGTCGAAGATTTCCGCCGCGGCGATTTCCTCGTGCGAAATATTGTCGGCGGAGACCCGAATGCCGGAGTTTTGGCCCTCGGGGCTTATCCTCGGGTCGGGCAAACCGTGCAATTCCAGGTTCGCGACCGCGACACCGCCGATGAAGATTGGCGACACCAGACCCGCGAGGCACAGGAAACATTCGGCGAACCGTTCGGCAGCCTGCTCTTCACTTGTGCAGGGCGTGGCGTCCGCCTTTTCGAAGAACCAAATCATGACGCCTCCATCTTCGAGGAGGTCTTTGGCAAAGTCCCCGTCGCCGGATTTTTCTGCAACGGAGAAATCGGCCCCGTCGGCGGCCAGAACTTCGTGCACGGTTACACCGCTTCCTCCGTGTTGTTTTTGAATCCGTAGAAACGAACCAACAGGGTTTGTTTGCCGAACCAACCCTGTTGGTTCGTGACAGCTTACAAGACCAGGAAACAACCGAGAAATTCCTTCGTCTCGTCAGCCCAGCGTTCCTTATATTCGGAAAACATGCCGAGATCGTAGCTTGTGACCCTCTCGTGTTCGAAAACGTGACGCATCGTGTCGATCTGCAGAAAATTACCAATTCCGAGAGGCCGAAATTCGTCGGCAAAACTCATCTGCAATCCGCGAAACGTTTCGCCAAACACTGACCCGAGCAAAAACGCGGCGTCTTTTCCGTCGATTTTCGCCACGCGAAACAGCAGTCGGTCTCCGAAATCAGCGATCATCCGGCGATAGAATCGGGAACAGTCGTCGTGATGAAAAATGTCCGATCCGTCCTGCCACTTCCGGGTCCGTTTCTGGATGGCCATCATCCGCTCAAAATCCAGGGCCGCCTCTTCAATTTTAACTTCGGAACACCGATCCCGGGCCATTCGGATCGATCGTCGGAATTTTTTGGATCGCCCTGCTAAAAACGAATCCACGCCATTGGTCAAATCGGCGACCATACAATCCGTGGCCGGAAACTCATCGAAATGAATCGCGCCCGGTAGCAGTTTCAGATTTTCGTGAAATTCCGTCTCGTTCTGAACACCACCAATCACGAACCCCTGCGGATTTTCCCCGAGGAACTCCCGCTTCGCCGCTGCGAGCAATTCGACTGCCTTCGGACCGATCAGGGGATTCTGAAACAGCCAGGCCGACTCAAACGGATACCAATAGCCGGGCCGGTTTTCGGCAAAAACCAGCCAGGAATTCCCGTCGCGCACGATCAGGCAGGAAGTTTCGGCAGGATCGAATTCGGAAATCTCGAGCAGTGCCGGAACGATCCACCCCGGGCTGCTGCAAAAATGGGAAATGTTCGGCGTCGCTTGCACATCAGCCTCGAATTCCGTCCGGGCATCGAGAAATTCGTCAAACGTCAACCGTTCCATCACGGCACCCGGTTCTCCGTCCCCAGTAAATCGTTCACCGCCCGATTTGCCACGCGGATGATGTATTTGTTTGGCTGCTTTTTCAGCGCGCCCTGCAGCTGCGGCAAAACGGGCTTCGCGGCTTCCTCGAGATAGTCGAGAGCGATGGCGGCCTGGAGCCGCGCCCACTGGTGCTCGCCGGACAATTCGTCGCCGAGCAATTCCAGCGCGGGATCGGTTTTACCCATGCGACACAAAGCGCGGGCGGAAGCGATGCGAACGGCGGGCGACTCGTCACCGAGGCGTTTTTCGAGAGCGGAGACGGCATCGGCATCAGATTTCGCGTCATCGGAAAAATTGCCGAGACCGGTCGCGCCCCAGTAACGGATCGCCGCGTCATCGTGATCGAGCGCAGCTTTCAGATCAGGAAACGCGGATTTTCCTTCGGAGGCTTTCGTAGCAATCACCGTCAGGTCGTTGAGCAGGTCCTTGTTTCCATTCAATATCGCAAACGCACTCCCCGCTTCCGGCTCGCGGACTTCGATCTCGGATTCCGGCATCAGGCCGATGTCGCCAATGGAAAACTGCCAGTCGGTGAGCGCTTTTTTCAGTTCAGTCAGTTTTTCGGCGTGAGCCGGATCGTCCGCGAGATTGTGGATTTCGTGCGGATCATTCTCCAAATCGTAAAGTTCCTCGACTGGTTTCCGGTCCGTGGAAAACGCTGCCATTGCCGCAGACATGTCGCCCCCTCCGGCTTCGATGCGGCGAATTTCTTGCATCGTCGCGCCCTTTTCCGGAGTGTTCATATACTGGTAATAGGGCTTGAGCGGCTCAAAATTCCGGATGTAGCGGAACCGCTTGTCGCGCACGGCGCGGATGATGTCGTAGCGCTCGTCCATTCGATCGCGCGCACCAAAAACGTAGTTCCGGGGCTCGCTCAGATTTTTTCCGAGAAAGGCCCGGCCCTGGAAATAGTCGGGCAGTTCGAGCCCCGCAAGGTTCAGCACGGCCGGGCCGAAATCGACGGAATTGACCAGTTGATCATCGACTGTGTCCGGTTCCCCCTGCCCTTCGACGCGGAATTTTTCCGGGATCCGAACGATCAGCGGCACGCGGGTGCCGGAATCATAAAGCCAGCGTTTCGCCCGCGGCAGCCCCACTCCGTGGTCGGACCAGTACATGATAATCGTATTTTCGTATTCGCCGGCGTCTTTCAGTTGCTGAATCAAATCGCCCGCCCAGGCATCCATCGCCGTGATCAGTTCATAATTCCGTTTCCAGTCCTCGCGGGTGATCGGTGTGTCGGGATAATACGGCGGCAGCGTCGTCAGTTTCGCCGCGTCCTGCCGCTGCTCTGGCGTCAGGTTTTTCGTCACCGTCTCGTATTTCGATTTGCCTGCGATCCCGCTCTCGTGGCAGCCGGTAAAATTGTAGACCGCAAAGAACGGCTGGCCGTCCTCGCGATTTTTCCAGTGTCCTTTTGAGGAACAAACACGCCAGATCTCCGATTTTCCGGGCTTGGAGAACTGGTAATCCGTCTTTGAATTATTGGTGCAATAATAGCCTGCGTCCTTCAAATACATCGGGAAAGGCTTGAGCCACTCCGGCAGTTTCGCGTTGCACCGCATGTGATGAGTGCCGATCGAATTTTGATACATCCCCGTGATGATCGTTGACCGGTTCGGCGCGCAAACTCCAGCGGCCGTGTAGCAATTTGTGTATCTCACGCCTTCCTTCGCGAGCCGATCCAGGTTCGGCGTGATCGCATGCGGATCGCCGTAGCAGCCAAAGTGGGCGTTGATGTCCTCGGCGGAAATCCAAAGGATGTTCGGTTTGTCGGCGGAAAGAACGCTGCCGGACGCAAAGAGGCAAAAGAGAGCAAGAACGTGTTTCATGAAAAATCGATAGCTACGAACCAACGGGGTCTGTTCAGTAAACCAACCCTGTTGATTCGGTTTTGGCAATGACTCGACGATCACGGAATCGGGTGTCCTTTGGCAGCACTCCAAAGCGCGTACCAATCCTGGCGGTCCATCTGAATGTCACCGGCTTTCGCCTGGCTCTTGATCCGATCGATCTTGTTGGTGCCGATGATAGAAACCGGGCGGCTCGGGTGGTTCATGACCCACGCGAAGGCGAGCGCATCGTCGTCCGCGCCTTCGTATCGATCGCGCATTTCGTCCATACACTTGCGGATTCGGACCCCGGCCTCGTTTTCCGGATCAAACAGGCGCCCGCCGGCGAGCGGCGACCAGGCCATCGGTCGAATGTATAATTGTTCGAGTTGGGCGAGCGTGCCGTCGTAAAGCGGGTCCATGTGAAGCAGGCTGATCTCGATCTGGTTGGTTACCAGGTTTCGTTCGCCCATTTCGTACTGGAGCAGTTCGAACTGCCCCGGCAGGTAATTGGAAACCCCCGCATGCAGAATTTTTCCCTCGGTCAGCAATTGCGTCAATCCGGCAGCCGTTTCGGAAGCCCGCTCGAACCAGTCCGGACGATGCACAAGCAGAAGGTCAATTCGGTCGGTGTGGAGCAGTTGGAGAGACTTTTCCGTACACGCGACAATGTTTTCCCGCGAGGCATTATAGTGCGGCAGGCGGGCGTTCGGCTTCCCGTCGGAGGGCACGTCGATCCCGCACTTGGTGACGATTTGAAACCGGTCACGCAGGTCCGGGCGGGCCTGGAACACTTCGCCAATGGCGGCTTCCACCGTATAGAGGCCATAAATCTCGGCCGTATCGAGCGTCGTGATCCCGAGTTCCAGCAACAGTTCGAAACGCTCGACCAGGTCTTCCACCGTAGGCCTGGGGTCGTCATCGAGCAGTCGCCACGTTCCGTAAATCAGGTCGGAGAAGGTCGGGCCATTGGTGCAAAAGGTCACTGGATTGGGCATGGCTTTGCCTAGCAAATGGCAGGCATCCGTGCAAGGTTCGATCACTCCGCGTCGTCCACGGCAGTGTAAATTCCCCCTCCTTCTTTTGACGGCATACCTTCACCATCTCGAAACTCTCGTCCCCGAATTTGAGTACGCTCAGCCGGATATTTGCGAGAGCATGAAACGCTGGCTGCCGGAAAAGCGGACCCGGCGGTATCTCGACCAGATCTACAAGCGGTCCGGAATCGATACCCGGTATTGCATCTGCGAAAACCTGTTTTCCGCGTACGGAAATTCGCTGTACGGAACGGATGCCGCCGATGGCCGACCGCGTGTGCCATCCACTTTTGAACGAAACCAAGTCTACACGGAAGCGGCGAAACGCCTCTCAATCGAACTGGGTCGCAAACTGTTTGCCGGCTGTACCGGGAAGTTCTCGCCCGCTGATGTGACGCACATTGTCTACGCATCCTGCACCGGTTTCTGCAATCCGGGACCGGAATTTTACCTCGCACGTGAACTCGGAATCCCGGATTCGGCGGAACGCTATACCCTCGGGTTCATGGGCTGCTACGCGGCCTTTCCAGCGCTGAGAATGGCCGCGCAATTTTGCGAAGCGAATCCGGAAGCCGTGGTCCTGGTGATGTGCCTGGAATTGAGCAGCCTGCACATGCAGATTTCATCCGAGCCGGATTCACTGCTCGGAAACTCCCTCTTCGCCGACGGAGCTGGCGCAGCGATCGTCTCGGGCCGCGAACCAGCGGAAGACCGGAACTCGATCCACTTCCGGAATTTCAGCTCGGCCGTTGTTGAATCAGGAGAAGCGGATATGGCCTGGACCATTGGAAACAGCGGCTTCGATCTGGTTCTTTCCAGCTACGTTCCAAAAGTTCTCGGTGCGGAAATTCGCGATCTTGTTCCTGATCCGGATCGCTTTCAAAAGTGGGCTGTCCATCCGGGTGGCCGGGCCATCCTGGACAAGGTCGAAAAGGCCCTTGAGTTGCCGGAACAGGCGCTCGATTCCTCCCGCGAAGTGCTTCGGAAATTCGGAAACATGAGCAGCGCGACGATCCTTTTCGTGCTGAAGCACCTCCTGAACTCCACCGACCAACCGGGTGAATTTTTGACACATGCGATGGCCTTCGGCCCCGGTCTGACAGTTGAAACCGCGGAATTGGATCTGCGCATCCGGGCCGCAAAACCGAAAAACGATCGAACAGGGTTGGTTCGGAGTACAGACCCTGTTGGATCGTTTTGACCGCGCATTTGCCTGATTCTCCGGTATGCTGACGGCCATGTTCCCGCACCGGATTTTGACAGCGGTTTTCCTTTTGGTGTTGGCGTGTTTTGCGCGATCAGCCGAAAAACCGAACGTGTTGCTGATCGTGACGGATGATCAGGGCTACGGCGATTTGCGGTCGAACGGAAATACGAAAATCGACACGCCCCATCTCGATTCAATCGCCGAAACGGGGCTGCGGCTGGACCGGTTTCACGTTTGCCCGAATTGCGCGCCGACCCGGGCGAGCCTGTTGACGGCCCGTTATCACTATCGGACGGGAGTCACATCGGTGAGCCGCGGCGAAGAGGTGATGCGTGGAAGCGAGGTTACCATGGCGGAGGTGTTCCGGGCAAACGGCTACGCGACGGGTTGTTTCGGAAAGTGGCACAATGGCTCAAACTGGCCGCACAACCCGAACGGCCAGGGATTCGATGAATTTCTCGGGATTTGCCAGGGGCACTGGAACAATTATTTCGACGTCATCCTCGAGAAAAACGGGCAGCCGGAGCCGACGAACGGATTTGTCACGGACGTTCTCACGGACGCAGCGATCGATTTCATGAAGCGAAGTCAGAATGCCGACTCGCCGTTTTTCTGTTACGTGCCCTACAACACACCGCACTCGCCCTACCAGGCTCCGGAAGCGCTGTTTACCAAGTATCGCGAGCGAGAATTCGATGAAAAAACGGCAGCGGTTTACGCGATGGTGGAATCCATCGACGGAAATGTCGGGAGAATGCTGGCATGGCTGGCGGAGTCCGGTTTGGAGGAGAGGACCATCGTGATTTTCATGTCGGACAACGGACCGGTCCGCGCGAAAAAGGGCGAGCAACCGCGTTTCAATGGCCATTTGTACGGGGCAAAGGGAAGCGTTCACGAGGGCGGTGTTCGCGTGCCATGCTTCGTGAAATTCCCGGGCGTGATTCCCGCGAAATCGAATTTCGGGCGGATCACGGCACACATCGACTGGTTGCCGACACTGGTCGATTTGTGCAAGTTGGAGTGGGAGGAACGTCCGAAGGTGATTGATGGCCGCAGCCTTGGCCAGGCCCTCCGATTGGGGAAAACGCCGGATCGATGGCCGAACCGGATCCTGTTCACCTCGCACACTCCGGAGAATTACGACACAAAAAATGCGGCGGTCTCCGTGCGAACGGACCGCTGGGTTGCCCTGCGCGATCCGAAATGGCAGCGGGGGAAAACCGACCCGATGCAGAGCGGCTGGGAACTGTACGACTTGCAGGCGGATCCGTTTCAGCAATATGACGTCGCGGTGGATTACCCCTTCCTGGTCGGTGAATTGCGGGCTGATTTTGCTTATTGGATGGACATCACGACCGGTGACGGACTGGGCCGAATTCCGACAGAAATCGGTCACCCGGAATGGCCGGTTGTCACCTTGCGTGCGCAGGATGCGATCCTTTCCGATCCGGAAAACTGGGAGATGAAGCGGGGGAACAACTCCTGGATCGCCAATTGGACTTCAACTGATCTGTCGATCCGGTGGCCCGTAAAAATCGAGACGGAAGGCCGGTATTCTGTGGAAATCGACTATTGCCTGAAGACCGGGCAGGCCCCGACCCGATTGAAATTGACGGCCGGCGAAGAAACTCTCGAATTTCAGATTGAGGAATCTTTCGACCCGGAGCCGATTGACGGACCTGATTTGGCTTCGCGTTCGCAGCTTCCCGGGAAAAACTGGAAACGAATCAAAATTGGTGAGGTGGAACTGAATTCGGAGATTGAAACGGTGATTGTTCAACCGTTAGAGTTGCGCTCCGAATCGATCGAGTTGAAAAACCTGGTCGTTTCCCGAAGCACAAAACAGAATCCGAACAAGCCGTGAGCGCCGAACTGTCTCCCACCGCTGAATCCTCCAATCCTGACTCAACCGCTCAAATCGCCGACACGCTTTCCGTATCAAAACGGGTATTCGAGTGGGTGGCATCCTGGGGCGTGCCGGACTGGCTGGAAGGTCCACTCTCGGTGACGATTTTGCTCGTCGGAGTCATTCTCTTCAGCCTGTTGCTGCTCGTAATCGTCCGCCCGCTTCTCCTGAAATGGGTGTCGGCCATGATTCACAAAACACCGGTCGAGTGGGACGATTATCTTCTCTGGAACGGCGTTCCACGCTGGGCCAGTCATTTCATCTCCGGCCTGATCATCATGATCTTGTTGCCGGAATTCTTCGAGGACACTCCGCAGCTCGGTGAGTGGCTGGTCCGCCTCGCCAAACTCTACATGGTCCTGTCCGGATTTTTCATCGTCGACTCGCTGCTCAATACCGGGAAAGCAATTTACCAAAAGACGGAATTATCCAGAAAAGTCGCCGCTACCAGTTTTCTGCAGGTCCTGAAATTGATCGCGTTTCTCGTCGCGGTCATCCTCGGCATATCCGTAATCGTCTCAAAATCGCCCCTGGCCCTACTCGGCGGCCTCGGCGTGCTGGCATCCGTCCTGATGCTCGTTTTCAAAGATCCGATTCTCGGGTTCGTCTCCGGAATCCAGTTAGCCGCCAACCGCATGGTTTCTCCCGGAGACTGGATCCAGGTCCCGAAGCACGGGGCTGACGGGGATGTCGTCGAAGTCGGCCTTACAACCGTTAAAGTTCAGAATTTCGACAAGACGATGACCACGATCCCAACGCAGGCCCTCGTCAACGATTCCTTCAAAAACTGGCGCTCCATGGCCGATACCGGCGTCCGGCGAATCAAGCGCTGCATTTACATTGACATTCGGTCCATCCGGCTGGCGACCGACTGGATGATTAAGAATTTCAAGGAGGTTCAGCTGGTTCACGAATATGTGTCCTCGCGGCTGAAAGAGATGGAGGAGTGGAACAAGGAAAACGGAGCTGACCCCCGAAACGACGCGAACGGACGCCGAATGACCAACATTGGTACCTATCGTGCCTACATCGAGGAATACCTGAAATACAATCCCCTGATCAGCAAGGACCATACCCTGCTGGTTCGGCAACTGGCTCCGACCGACAAGGGATTGCCAATCGAAATCTACTGCTTCACCACCATCACGGAATGGAAACGGTATGAGGAAATCCAGGCGGATATTTTTGATCACCTCCTGGCCGTGACGAAAGAATTCGAACTCGAAGTCTTCCAAACGCCCTCGCGCCTCGACACCGAAACCGTCGTCAATATGTACGGCGGACGATTGGACCAGGCGAGCGTTCGCGACTAGCGGACGAAGCAACAGGGTTGGATTGGAGAACAGACCCTGTTGGATCGTATCGGACCAGAAAGCGCGTGTTTGCTCATTGCTGGTAGATCTTTTCGTCGAGAAACTCGATGTAGTTTTGGTAAACGCCGGAATTCTCGTAAATGAATTCCAGCGGGATCACGAGGGAATAGAACCCCTCGTAAAACCAGTCCGGTGCGTCATCCAACCAGGTGTTGTTATTGTCGAAGTACAAAACCAGGATGGGAAACACGGCCACATAGAGGATCAGCAATACCACCGCTCCGGAGGCCAGCTGCACGGGGGATTTCCACCGCTGCAACCGCTCCGCATCGATCAGTTCGGGCTCCTCTTTCATCATCACTTGCTGCCAACAGCGAACAGATGTTTCGCGCCGCGGAAGTAGATCACGCCTTCTGAAATGACCGGTGAGGCCATGAGGGGTTCGCCGAGCGGGTTCGTCGCCAGCAAATTAAAACGGGTGGCTGCCTCGACGACAAACACGTTCCCGGCTTCACCACTGAAATAGATTTTGCCGTCCGCCGCTACCGGCGAGGCGCTGAACCCGTCGCCCGCGTGTGGCAGCCGCAGGTAAAAATGCTCGAGGCCGGTATGCAAATCGTAGCAGGCAAACGGACCGCTGTTGTTCAGCACAAACAGCTTACCTTCCACGATGATCGGCGTCGGCATGTAAGGACCACGGCGATTGACCGACCACGCCAGATCTTCCAAACCGAGTTCGCCCGTGCCACCCGGCTTGATCACAAAAATCGGGCGCTCCGGCGCGCGACCGCTGCAAACCACGATTCGGTTTTCGGCGAAAAACGGTGTCGGCGCGGTGATTTTGGAACTGCCACCCAGCCGCCACAGTTCTTTCCCGGTCGCCGGATCATAACCGCGAATGAAATTCGAACCATTCGTGATCAGCTCAGCCCGGTTTCCGCCGGGAAAGACCGTCGGAGTTCCCCAGGACGGCAATTCGTTTCGCTTTGTGAGCCACTTTTCATCCCCCGTCTCGACATCGAATGCGGCGATGAATGATTCGCCCTGCGAATCGCATTGCACGATCACCAGGCCATCCCAAATGATCGGCGAACTGGCACCACCCCACTCGTAACTCGGAAGGTCGTACGCCCCGACATCGAGCCGCCCGAGATCTTTTTTCCACAAAAATTCACCCTCGATCGAATACGCAAACAACCCCTGCGACCCGAAAAACGCGACGACGTGTTTCCCGTCCGTGACCGGTGTCGAATTTGCGTAAGTCGCCTTCACGTGACGTTTGTCGATCGGTTTCGCCGTCACCGCCGTTTTCTCCCAAACCGTTTTGCCGGTCGACTTTTCGAGGCAAAGAATTCGGAATTCGTGATCGTTTCTCCGGTCCGACGCCGCGTCGCCCGAGCCATACAATCCCGGTTTGAAGGACGAATCACCGGCCGTATTCACCGCGGTGGTCAGGAAAATCCGGTCGCCCCAACTGATTGGGCTGGAGTGAGCCAACCCGGGGATTTCCACCCGATATAGAATCCCCTCCCCTGTTTCCACATTCCATCTTTCCGGCAAATCTTGTCCATCCGGTGCGATGCCCGATGCCGACGCCCCCCGGAATTGCGGCCAGTCGTGTTCCCCTCCAACTGCAGAAATTGCAGCGAACAAGCCACAAAAAGATCCCATCAAACCGACCACCAACTTCATAAAAAAAAGCTAACATGGCGGCTTGATGGAACCAGCCCGATTTTGGACAATCGCCGTATGAAGAACCGTCTCCCAATCCTTTTCCTCCTCGCCGCGCCATCCTGTATCAGTTTTGGTCAGGCACCCGGTCCGCCTGAAGCTGAAGCGTTTCAATTCCACACTCCGGAAGAATGGCGGGGCGAAATTATCCAACTCCCTCCCGGCTTCGCGAGCGATCTCGGCTGGAACGGAGTCGAAAGCATCAAGTTCGCTCCGGGCATGTTCCAGGCCGACTCCGATTCGTTTTTTTCCTACGTTCTTGTTTTCCTCCTCGCGAAAGACGCCGACGTCAGTGAAAAGGGCGTGCAGGCCGAGGTTTTAAAATATTACCGGGGACTCGCCACCGCCGTGATGGGCGGGAAAGGAATCGAAGTCGATACGGAAAAATTCGCCCTGAAACTCGAACCGATTGAGATCACCAAACCGCCCCGGGATGTCCCTGCCGATGCCGGTGACGGCGAGGTCAAAATCTGGAATGCAACGCTCGACTGGACGGAACCCTTCGCGACGCAGAAAAAGCAGACCCTGAATTTCGAGATTCACCTGTGGAAAAACGACGGCCGGCCCGTCTTGTATTTCACGGTCTCCCCGCAGGAACGGGACCACGAAATCTGGAAGGAAATGCGCGGCTACCGCGCAAAGTTCAAGGTCGGAGGTTGAGGCCGGGAAACGCGGCTGGAAATTCGACTCTGCTTGGCTAAAATCGCCGGAATGACTTTTCAAATTTACGCCAGCCCGAATGGCGACGGCTTTCTTATCCTGCCAAACGGCGATTCCGCCTCCGCTTTTTCACCCGGGCCGCAGTTTTCACCGGATGCTCTTTTTGAACAGGACGACCCGGTGGCATTTCTGGAGGAACTGGCCGGGGCCGCCGATACAGCGGATTTTTCGAAATCGGAAACGTGGGCGCCGTTCATCCAGAACCAGGAAGTCTGGGCGGCGGGCGTGACCTATTTCCGAAGCCGCACGGCGCGGATGGAAGAGGCGGAATCGGCGGGAGGCGACGTTTTTTATGATCGGGTATACGAGGCGGACCGGCCGGAATTGTTTTTCAAAGCGCCTGCTTCCAAAACGCGCGGAAGCGGCGCGGAGGTTTGCATTCGCGCGGATTCGACCTGGGATGTGCCGGAACCGGAGTTGACCCTGGCGATCAATTCGAAGGGGAAAATTTTCGGATACACAATCGGCAACGACATGAGTTCACGCAGCATCGAGGGCGAAAATCCCCTCTACCTGCCGCAGGCGAAATGCTACACCGGCTCGTGCGCGATCGGCCCCTGCCTGCTCGTTTCGAACGAGCCGCCTGAGAAATCGACCCGAATCGCTCTCGAAATTCGACGGGGAGGTGAAACCGGTTTTTCCGGTGAAACAGAGGTTGCGCAGATCAAGCGCGGCTTCGAGGAGCTCACCGAATTCCTGTTTCGGGCGAACGAATTTCCGCATGGCGCGTACTTGATGACCGGCACGGGAATTGTGCCCGACACCGATTTCACGCTGCAAGCCGGGGATGAAGTGCGAATTTCAATCGATGGGATTGGAACGCTGGTGAACCCGGTATCCAAAATTGGGGGATGAGTCAGTTTGCGGAAAATCTCGAAAAGATCCGGAGTCGGATCACGGAAGCAGCCGGGCGGTCGGGCCGCAATCCTGAGGAAATTTTACTGCTCGCAGTCAGCAAAACATTCCCGCCGGACGTGATTCGGGAAGCGTTCGATTCGGGTCAGACCCACTTTGGCGAAAACCGGGTCCAGGAGCTGTTAACGAAAATCCCCGAATTGCCGCCGCGAATTGAATGGCACCTCATCGGTCACCTGCAGAGTAACAAGGTCCGGAAAATCCTCGCGGACGTGGACATGATCCAGACCGTGGATTCGCTGGATTTGGCACAACGCATCGACCGGATTGCGGGAGAAATTGGCGTGTTTCCCCGCGTTTTGATCCAGGTGAACATCGCCGAGGACTCCGCGAAATTCGGCTTCACGGCGGAGGCAGTTCGCACGGAAATGGAAACGCTGCTTTGCTTGGAACGCCTGCAAATCGATGGGCTGATGACCATTCCGGCCTTTGATCCGGATCCCGAATCGGCCCGGCCGGCGTTCGCGAATTTGCGGGAACTCCGCGACGAACTCGCATCGGAATTCGACCTGCCACTGACCGAGCTTTCGATGGGAATGAGCCACGATTTTGAAGTCGCGATCGAAGAAGGCGCCACAATCGTCCGGGTTGGGTCGGCCCTCTTCGGGAAACGCGGAAAGCCGAAAAACGAATGAACAGGGTTGGTTTGACGAACCAACCCTGTTGGATCGAAACCGGAGCCGAATTTGTAATCGCGTCGATTCAGCAGTCAGGCTAATTTTGCCGCCGAATGGATTCATCCCGAACGAATGCGACGCTTGCTGCGGTGAAAGACAACGCCCTGCTGTTATTCGGCTGCGTTGCCGTGATGTGGGGGCTGGAGATCGTCGATTTCCTGTTCCGGAATTTTCTCGACGGGGTTGGAATCAAGCCGCGCTCCGTCACCGGACTGATCGGGATTGCGACCGCGCCGTGGCTTCATCTCGGGTTCGGGCACCTGGTTTCGAACACGATCCCCTTCCTCGTGCTGGGAGGAATCGTCCTGCTCGGCGGGCGGGGCGTTTTCGTGAGCTTGAGCCTGTTTATCGCGTTGGTCGGAGGCGGTTTGCTCTGGTTGCTCGGTCCGGGAAATACAAACCACATTGGAGCGAGTCTCGTCATTTTCGGCTACCTCGGGTTTCTCCTCAGCCGTGGATTTTTCGAAAAATCGCTGTTTTGGGTCCTGGTTTCCTTCGGCATCCTGGTGGTATACGGCTGGATGATTTTTGGAATTCTGCCCAGTGAGAGAGGTGTTTCCTGGCAGGGACACCTGTTCGGTTTCGCTGCCGGAATTCTCGGAGCGTGGCTGATGTTTCCGCGCGGCCAGGAACTTTACCGGGGCGGGCGGCCATCGTGACCGACTACTGGCCGCCTTCCAGATCTTTGACGATTTTGCCCAGCAAATTGCCGACGTAACCTTCGGCACGCGGCTGGGATTTACCCGGCTTTTTGGGAAGTTGTTTGATTTCCGCAAGCTTCGGTTTCGCCAATTCGACCGGCAAATAATCGAGCGCGTTGTTCGCGAGAATCGCCTCGAACACATCTCCTTCCGCCTGGTTTGCGTAGCTCAAAATCGTGTCGCGCGCTTTTTCGCGATGTTGCTCCGGTCCAAATCGACCGAGCGTTTCCGAGGCAAAAATCGCGACACTGGCGGATTCGTCATCCATCGCAGCGACGAGTTTGTCTTCTCCGGCTTTGACTCCGGCCTCTTCGTGACACAGCAGACCAATCGTTCCCCAGTAGCGAACGGCGCTGTCTTTCGAATCGAGCAGTTTCACGATTTCGGGGAGGTCCTCGGCTTTTAAACTGGTGGCGAGCTGGGCAGCGCCAAAAACGGAATCGAAATCGTATCGGTCGGGATCCTGGCCCATTTCGTACGGGCTGGTGTCACC